>JAFAHT010000011.1 GCA_019237095.1 Planctomycetaceae bacterium | reverse complement strand
GACCGGCATTGTGAACGTTTTCGGCTTGTCCGAGCCGTTGAGCACCACCAAGATGCGGTCGTCGCCCAAAGTGCGGAGGAACGCATATGTTGCATCACGAGAGAAAACCTCGACGAAGTTCCCCCGCCGCAGTGCGGGCTCGCGCTTGCGGAGAGCGATGAGCGCCTTCACGTCCTTCAAGAACATTGAGTCTTGCCTATCGGCCGGGAACGCCGCACCCACGTCGTGGAAGGCAATTCCCAGCTCATTTCCGGCGTAGAGCAGAGGGACCCGGTCAAGCATTAGTTGGTATGTCAGCGCAAGCTTGGTGCGCTTTGCCTTTGGTTCCATAGCGATCGAGGCGAACGCGTTTTTCGTAATTGTCGATCGGTGCCATCATCGTTGGTGGAGAGGGATAAAACTGCTTCGCTTCCTTGGCAATAAAGGAGAGCTTGCCGACGTCTTCATCTTTGCCAAAGACGTTGCGAACGGTCATGGCGCTGAAGTCGTAGGCGCCGTCAAAACCGGCTTCGGTCACGAACTCGCCGATCTTTTTCGGAATGATCGTGAGCTCGGGCAACAGCAAGAAATCCCTTCGTGGTCGTGCCGATTTCAGCTCGGCAACGTAGCGTTTCCAGAAAGAAACTGGTTGAAGATGAGCAGAATCGAGACGGAAACCGTCGCAGTCCGATCGCTCCTTCCAGCGCTTGGAGACGCCGATCAGGTAGTCCGCAACTTCGGGATTCTCGACCTTCCAGCGGCGGGCACCATACTCGGTCGGGGCGGCGAACCAATCGCGCTTCGCGGGATCGATTAGGAACGGGTGCTCGAACCCGGGCATTGCAAGAGGCATGTCGAGAATTACATGCATCTTGCGAGCGTGGGCCGCGTCGACGAGCGCGCGCAGAGTCGCGTTGTCGCCAAAGTTCCTATCGACGTGTTCATAGTCTTTCGGGCGATAACCAGTCGGTAGAAACTTGCCGACTGGACTCTCGTCGTTTTGCATGACGGGGTAAAGCAAGAGCGTAGTGACGCCCAAGTCCGTCAGGTCATCGAGCTTGGCGATCACGCCCTTCAAGTCGCCTCCCCAATAACCACCCTCGTAGCGTTCGCGTTCTCTGAAGAAACGGTCGCGCATGATGTCATTCGCGTGGTCTCCATCGAAAAATTTCTCGACGATGACGACATAGACGATCTCGTCTTCCCAGCGACGTGCCTCGTTGCTGGCAAGAAGTAACGCTAGAGTGGTGAACAATGCGACGGACATCGCAAATCCCCCCATCCCGATCTTGGCGGGATTTCCCAGGTGAGGAGGTCCGACTCGCTGGATGGCCTCAAATGGGGTGCGAGTGCAGAATAGCGCCGTACGCCACCCCCTTTGAGAGCTTGCTGAACCGGGTCATCAATCCGCATGTGCGGGCGAGTTTGCCACGCGCGATCGGCCACTCCCCCCATCACTGATCCGGTTGTCATCAGGTGAACCGGGCTGAAGAGCCCGACTCTCAAACGGGGCGCAAGGCCGCTGTGACACGACCTCGTCTTCGTTCTTCAGGGCGCGTCTACTTTGATACGACCCACAAGGCATGAACCATCCCCGGGAAGAACACCAACAAGCAAAGCAGGATGTTGATGAGAAGATCCCTGCCGCAGCCCCGTTTCAGAACGAAGGCGACCGGCGGCAGGAAAATTGCGATCAGGATCAGTACCAACTTGTTCACGATTCTTGAACTCCGCGTCTGCGGGAACGCGACTCCTCACAGTGTGCCGTCCCGCCCCGCCCATAAGCTAAGCAAAGCGGGTCGTTCAGAACAAGGCCCGACTGATCCCAAACCGACGACCGACCCACTCACCAACAGTAGAATCACGAACACAAGGGCAGAGGTGTCGTTGACCATGCTTATTCATCCACGCTGGCAGATCCAAGCCTTCGATCGACGCTCGTGCGGCGACAGCTCCGAGAGAGTGGGAGGCTCAGGATTCAGGAGTTCGACTTGTTCTTGGCTTCGCGGACCTGCGCTGCCTGCATCAAAGTGAAGAGCACGACCTCTTCGCCGGTCACAGTGCTGATGTCATAGTGCAGGCCGCGACTTTGACGCCGGTAATCTCCTGGACCATCGCCTCCATGAGCGGCCGAGCGGTTTCGAGCAAGTGGGTCCGAACTTGCTTGAGCAAGTCTCTCCCCTTCTCGGCCGGCAGCGACCTCGCGCAGGATAATAGGAGTTGAAGAAAGTCCCTGTCAACTTGACTCGGGCTCCGGTCAGATCGTATACGTAGGTTGTCGGTCGACTAGGTAAAGGGCAACCCGGCTGGTCCGGGGGGCTCGTTAACAAGTAAGCCGACGTGGTCGAATGCCTCTGGGTGTTCCGCCACGTCGGCTTTTTTTTTCGCTTGCGATGACACCCGGCGGTCGCAGGCACCAGGGAGGCACCGGATGGAGAAGCCCAAGCTGACCATGGCACATCAGGTGGCCGAGGCGGCAGCCGCTTTCGAGAAGCAGCGAACAGGCCACGCGCCCCAGGCGGTGCCCGTTGTTCTGGGTGACCAGACGCTGGTCATCACCCTGCATGGGGCCTTGTCGCCAGCCGAGCGGGCCCTTGCCCAGACCCCCGAAGGGGCCGCTCAAGTGCAGGATTTTCACCGCCAGTTGTTCAACGACTCCGCCGACTGGTTGCGGCAGGAGATCAGACGAATCACCGGTGTGGACGTGCGCGAAGCCAAGGCTGAGATCGAAACGACGACCGGCACCGTCGTGCAGGTATTCCTGCTCGCCAGTGGCATACCCGCGGACACCTGGAACGGCAGTGGGATTATCAACTCGTCATGAGCGAGGAGAGCTTGACCATGGTACGGCTCGCCGCCGTTTTCTTCGTGTTCGCATTGATCGCTGCCCTCTTCGGCATCGGATTTGCCCTTAAGGGAAGGGGCGAAGATTCTCTTCTTCGTCTTCCTCGTTTTCGCGGTGCTGTCTTTCCTGGTGGGCGGATCGCGAAGGCGAGCTTGTGTGGACTGAGAGAGGAATGCTTGATGATCGCCTCGCTCACGAGTGTGCATGAACCGGCTTCGAACATGGAATGATCCCGGGAGGTGACTAGTGGCTACTGTGCGACCCCTGTTTGTCTCGACCTATCCGCCGGCGGAATGCGGATTGGCAACCTTCACCAGGGACTCGGCGAATGCGGTCGATGCGGCAGCGCGGGCCCCATCATCATCAATAGCGGCGATCCAGAAGACTGGCTCACTTCAATACGACGACCCGCGGGTGGTCCATGTCATTGACAACAACCACCGGGACGCCTACCGGCTGGCTGCGGAAATGGCGAACGACGGCCCGTATGACCTGGTGAGCCTGCAGCACGAGTTCGGCCTTTACCCGGGCGAATGGGGCGTTCGCGTGCTGGAGTTCGTGCGTGCTTGTCGCAAGCCCATCGTCACCACATTCCACACGCTCATGACCCAGCCAGCTTTGCAGCCACGGCGCCTGATCCAGAACCTGGCGGCCCATAGCCAGGGCATGGTAGTCATGACGAAAGTTGCCTTGAGGCTCTTGACAAGCGTTTACGCCGTGCCAGGTCTCAACGTGCAGGTGATTCCCCATGGAGTACCACAGGTTTTCCGGGTACGTAGCAAGATTTACAAAGCACGGCTGGGGCTCGGCGGCCGACGGGTGATTTGCACTTTCGGGCTCATCAATCGCGGGAAGGGACTGGAATACATGATTGAGGCCATGCCCCGGATCGTGGCCGCCCATCCCGACGTTCTGTACCTGATCGTCGGGGCCACCCACCCAGAGGTCAAGCGCCATGAGGGAGAAGTCTACCGAAAGAGCCTGGTCGGAATGGCCGAGTCCCTGGGCGTTGGCGATCATGTTCGCTTCGTGAACAGGTATCTCAGCCTGGCCGAGCTCATGGAGCATTTGCATGCCTGCGACGTGTACGTCACGCCCTATCCGGGAAAGGATCAGATTGCCAGTGGTACCTTGGCGTACGCCATGGCGGCAGGGCGGGCAATCGTGAGCACTCCCTACCTCTACGCCAAGGAAGTCCTGGCCGACCGGCGAGGCCTGCTCGTTCCGTTTAACGATGCCGCCGCCTTGGCCGAAGCGACATTACGATTCCTAAGTCATACCGGGTTCCGGATTGAAACTCAGCGCAGGGCTTACGAATACGCCAAGCCAATGTTCTGGCCGAATGTGGGGCGGCAGTACCTGGAGTTCTTCCGCCGAATCGTGTTCGCAGGTCGAGAAAGACAGGAAGTGACCAGGTCGCGGCGCGCATTCACTTCAAGAAATCTGCACAGATCCGAGGACCAATTCGTCCTCCAGGCTGATGTGGTCCCCCAAGACTAAGGAAGGACCCGACAACCAGCCAGAAGTCCGGAGTTTGGCGAAGCGGTTCGCAACAGGCCTGAAGCGTCAGCGAAGGTCTTTTCAGCCACCGGAGGCACGGCGTGACCCTGGAATTGCTCCTTCGCTAGCGCTTCAGGCTATATCAACAAGCATGGCCGGAAGCCTGAGCCAGATGAATTGCTCTTCACGGACATGCCTCACCTGGAGCACCTGGAGGCCATGTTGGTCGGAGACATGAAGGCGGCGGGTCTGGACCCAGCCTTCATCCATGCTTTCGAGAAGACCGGCTTGCTGGTATCGGAAGAAAACCAGCACCTGATTCCGGAGAAAGACCTGGAGGAATGGAGATCAGCCGTCGAGGAATACCGGAGGAAGCACTCACAGCGACAGAAACCGATGACGTACCCGACGGGCACCATGGCCTTTTACGGTCCCGACGACAAGACCACGACCAAGATCGCCGCAGGTGTGTTCACGGCAAAGAATTCCAAGGCGATCATCAAGCGATGGGTCGCTACCGACGTAACGACTAACCCGAAAATCCAGCGGGAGATCATGGAGTTCTTCAACGAACATGGGGTCAAGTCCGTCGCAATGAGCGATGGAAACATGGGTTGCCCGCACGAGGAGGGTGAGGACTTCCCGGTGGGCGAAGACTGCCCGTTTTGCCCCTTCTGGAAAGGGAAACAGGGAAGCAATCAGTGGTTCTGAGGCCAGACCCGTCCGGTGAAATTGCCTCCGCTGTTCCTCTGGAGCAAACAATCTGGGGCGGCATCCACAATTGGACTGGAACGCATTTGCCAATCTCACGAAGCTGCCAGCGACTCTCAGATGGAGCCCCCAAGACGTTGCTAACCCCGACTTGGCGACGGGCGACATGAATGTTCTGAGCCATGGGAATTGACTCCTCGTCGAGCCTTCGGAATGGTATTCGTATCACCGCAAGCCAATAATTATCGAAGGGAGTAAGGACCGGAGCCGGGTGCTCGTGCGGTTCGGGGCGATGGGTTCATCGGGGGAGAGCTTCGGCGGGACTTGCCTCTACGCCTACCGGATCAGGCCCAGCGAGAGCCGGGACATTGCCTCAGCCGAGACGTGGCTGGCGAAGCGGAAGTGGCGGCAGTGGGGATAGTGAGTTACCTCATGCGTCTGCGATCAGCGGGAGAGCGCTCATGGCGAAGAAGAAACCGGCGAAGCCAGAAACGAAGTCCGAGTTCCTCCGCAAAGCCCTGGGCAAGAACCCGAACCTCGATTATCGCCAGGTCAATCAGAGGTGGATCAAGGCGGGGCACACCGGGGACATCAGCAACGCTCTCTTTTATCAGGTCCGTGCTAAGCTGGGCATCAAAACCGAGTGGGTCTGGGCCAAGGAGTCAGAACCAGAAGCGGACTCCACACCCACCGAAGCTAGAAGCCAGGTATATCAGTTCAAGATCACGCTCATGGATACCCGGCCGCCGATCTGGAGGCGTATTCAGGTTCCTGACTGTACCCTCGGCGATCTTCATGAGGTCATCCAAACCGTCATGGGCTGGCAACACAGCCACATGCATCAGTTTATCATCAACGACGAATACTACGGTGAAGCGGATCTCGACGACCTAGACGTCGGCATGGAGATGAAAGATGAGGATGGCATCCTGCTGAGTCAGATCGTCAAGGCCGGCAAGAACGCCCGGTTTGTCTATGAGTACGACTTCGGGGATAGCTGGCAACACAGCATCCAGTTTGAGCGAGTTGTTGAGCCAGAGCCCAAGGTCAGGTATCCCCGGTGCGCCGAAGGAGCCAGGGCTTGCCCGCCCGAGGACTGCGGCGGCGTCTGGGGCTACGCCGATTTCCTGAAAGCGATAGCTGACCCGAAGCACCCGGACCACCAGGACATGAAGGAATGGATCGGCGGCAAGTTCGACCCAGAGAAGTTCTCGGTCGAGGCAGTGAACCGAGAATTGAAGAATCTCGGGTGAAAGGGGCGGGCAGCGATGATCCAGGTCAACGGCCTGATCGTCGCTGCCCGGCATCTGCCGAGGGATATCCTGGAGGAAGCGTACCGGAAAGGGCTCATCCCCTACATCCCCGGCGACCGGGCGGACAATTCCACCGAGGAGTGAACCATGAGCCACACCAAGAGCAAGTCGGGCCCCCCTCGCTTCCAGGTGGGAAACAAGGTTCGAGTCAAGTACGGCGTGATCGACCCCGACTTTTCCGACATACACCTTGGAGCCATCGAACGACGGCTTCCGCCACTTCCTGGTGAGCCACCTCGGGAAACCTCACCTTTACTGGAACATCGAGCCTTGGCGTCCCTGCCCAGGGCGATGGCTCCCAATAAAACGTAAACGCCGAGGAAGCCCGGCGTGGTTGGCATCGGTTTACGGAGTCCAAAGAGATCAACCTCGGGTCAACGCTCCGTAGAGCAGCCTTCTTGCCTGCCTCAGCGAATCCTCGATCTCGGTGAGGTCGCCAACGCCCATCACCTGGAAAATCAGCCGGTCGATTTCGGCTTCGAGTTCAGTCAGCGCCAGGGTGCGGGCGCTCTTCTTGCCTCGTGGTTTCTCGTTGACCGCAGCCGTGGGCTCCTTCCGAGGTCTTCCCAATTTCTTGCCGGTGGAGGTTGTCTTTTCCTTGGTAGCCGTCTTGGTCTTCCCGCTAAGGTTGCCCGTCAGACCCAAGGATGCTCTCGCCTTGTAGACGAGGGCAGTGCTGATGGTCCCGTCGTATCCGGCTGCCTGCCAAGCCTCGTTGACCGCTTTGACGTTGCCTTGGGGATTGTCGTGGAGGAACTCTTTCAAGAAGCTGGTCTTGCCTGGTGTGGCGGTTACTGTTTTGGGCTTGTTGGGGGCTGACTTCTCCCTGGCGGCTGTTTTGGAGTTCCCACGCAGATTGGCGGTCAGATTCATCTTCACTCTCGTGTTGTTGACCAAAGGGGGGCTAATTGTGCCCTCGAATCCGGCAGCCTGCCAAGCCTCGTTCACGGTTTTGGTGTTGCCTTGGGGATTGTCGTGGAGGAACTCCTTCACGAAGCTGGTCTTGCCTGGTGTAGCGGTAGCTGGTGTCGCCATGCGTTCGTCTCCCGGATGGTTTAAGCCTCGTCCAGTCTCAACTGGAGGCAAGCATATACTACATGGTCAACAGAATTCACTCGAACTTCAAGACATAGCGGGGTCTTCGGTTGGCTGACCGCCTGCCCTGGGATGTATTCTATCGATTGCGCTGAATCTACCTTCATGTGGCGTCTCTTGTGGAGACAGGAAGCCGGAATCGGGAGGCAGGAAGGATGATTGTGGTCTTGATGAGGGTCACGGGCTCGGGCATTTCATCGCCATCCCGGACGAGGATGTCCCGCAAGCGAGAGACCCGCTGTTCCAGCACCTCGTCGCCACCTATGCCAGCGAGACCAACAAGAACGCCAGCATGTGGCGGGCGATCCCGGACGAACTCTTGGACTTCAAGCCTCACGAGAAGGTCAACACGATTCGAGCCATCCTGGTCCACCAGATTCTCTTGGAGCGTCGATTCTTCGCTCAGTTCGTCGGCACCGAGGAACCACCCGTTGAAGAGCTACTGCCACCCGGAGATCAGCCCCCGGTGCAAGCCTACCTGGACAAGTCCATTATTCACATGTCCTCGATACGGGAAAGACTACCTCGTCCCTCTGGCGTCTTGCGAAGCTTTCCTTGATGGGACGCCCATCCAGACACGGGACGGTGCCGAGTCCGTCTATGTTCTCCCCTGCCAAGAATGCGAAACTCAGAGTCAAAACCTTATGACGAACTCATCGATTGCGTCGAGACGAACGACAAGCAGCGGTTTGCCTTCGACGAAACCGGTGACCGGATCAGAGCGAACCAGGGGGCACAGCGTCGAGGTTGACTTGCAACTTGAGGAGCGGGAGCCGCCCGAGTTCCTTTATCATGGGACGGTGGAGCGGTTCCTGCCGTCGATCTTGAAAGAGGGGCTAGTCAGGGGCAAGCGGCACCACGTTCATCTCTCAAAGGACGTGGAGACGGCACGCAAGGTCGGTGCTAGGAGAGGCAAGCCGGTGATCCTTACAGCCGATGCCGGGAGGATGCACAAGGAGGGGCACACGATCCTTCTGTCGGCGAACGGCGTGTGGCTGACCGACTCCGTTGCGCCTGCCTACCTGACGAGGACATGACAGGTTCGCCTACTCAAGTCCTTCCGTCTGTCGCACCTCGCTCAGCACTCGGAAGACCTCCTCGGCGATGACCTGCGCACCCTCGTCGTTCGGATGCAACTCGTCGGTGAAGTGCTCATCACGGAGCTTCGAGGCGATATCGACCAGCGGGATTTGGTTCTCCTGGCAGTATGCCCTCAGCTTGTCGTTGTGGTAGTCACGATCGCCGTGCAGATCCTCAGCGACCCGCCTGGAGAACAAGGACTCGTTCGCATACGGCACGTTCAAGAGGATCGGCTGCCTCCCACCGTCCCGGATTGCCCTCAGCATCCCGTCAAGATTGTCGATGACCATGGGGCTGGTCCGCTCGACCTCGGGCCACATCCCGAGGTCGTTGGTGCCGTAGCCGACCACGAAGTACCGGGCGTTCGGGATCAAGTCCAGGTAGTCCCGGACCTGTCCGAGTCCGTTGGGGCTTACCTCCCCGGCGATGCCGCCGTTGGCGACGGTCCGACCGAGGGGCTCGCAGAAACGCTGGAGGAACTCAGGGTACGTGCGGTAGGGCCAGTCCCTCACGACACCGAAATTGTTCCAGCCGGTGATGCTGTCGCCCGCACAGACCACATCAGCCGACAGACGAGCCGTCTGGAAGGTGGGCATGCCTCTGTCAGCGATATAGAGGATCGAGGTCATAGTGATCCCTTCCTGCCATCATTCCCTTCATGCCCAAGGGATTGTAAACTCAGAGGCAGCATCTATGAAGCAGGCTTGAGAGCACGGGGGCTTGGCGGCAGGTCCCGAGGCCTTGGCGGGCGTCCCTTGGAGATGAGTCGGCGTGGACAAGAAAGCGCTCAAGATTCTGTTTGCCTGCCCAAGTCCGAATGCTCTCTCGCCCACATTTGAGTCGATGTTTGCTCGGATGGAACCCCTCGGTGACGGCCGGTTTGCCCTCTACTTCATGCGTTATACGGGGAAGGAATGGGTTGGCATTGGCGACGCGCTCTCGGTGGACGAGTGCATGAAAGCCATCCAAGACGATGCGTGGTTCGTGCCGTGATCGTCTGGCTGGGCTGGAACGATCAACCTATAAACGATGGGGTTTCATATGAGCCTTCCTGACGAAGTGCGGCATGACGCTGAAAAGACCGGAGAGCTTGTCCGCAAGAAACTGATCGAGATCATGGAATTGCAGGCGGACATCGACGCCCTGTTGCGAGACGACCATCCCACGCCGTTCGGGTCGAAGCATTGGCAGTATGCCTGCCCGGAAGCCCTGCAACGCCTTGTGGCAATGACGGCGATCCAGTTCGTCCTTTTCGAGCCGGTGGGGAGGGTTAAGGGCAACGACGAGTTCAAGGTCGCTGCTGATAAGATGATTGAAATCATCGTTGCTCAATTGAAGACGCTCAAGACGAAGAAATCCGATTTGTGACGTATATGGACCCCAAGACCGTCGATAAGCTCGAAGGCAAGATCGAGGAAGCCATCGCCGAAATCATCGTGAAGATGAGCGTCAGGAAGCTGCCGCTCCTGCCATCCCGCCACACTCTGCACCTAATGGCGAAAGCTGCCGTCGCCGTGTATGAGGCAGCCGTTGAGAATTATGATCGTGGGCGACCCTTCGAGGAACCGGTCGAGGGCTAATCGCCTTTGTCCAAGAGCCATTCCTTGGCACATTCGACCGGCAGCAAGTCGGACGCCGGACGGCTGATCTCACACTGCCGCTCCAACTCGATCATTTCGGCGTCCTCGTCCTCGTAATCACGGGAGAGGCTATTGTTTTCGCAACCTTAGATATTGGGCTGAGGACCACTCCAGCCTATCACGGGACAGGACATAACCGATCCTGTCGGGAAGCCCCAGGGTGTCGAACACAGTGATATACCGCCCATCCTGGAGCCGGGTGACGACGGGGTTTTCGACCCCGTGTTGGGCATCGAGAGGAACAGGGTTGTGAGCCGACAATCGCTTCCACGGACCCGACAGAGCGGGAACTGAGACCCCGCCCGGCATTTCGCAGAACACGTGGTCCACTCAATCTTACGCCCCTTTTATTTCCTGCTCGTTATCACAGCCGCCTCGGTTCTCGATTTAACTGATCAAGCCATAGGCGGTCTGGTAAGGTCGTAGGAGAATCGTTCGTCGTCGGTGTGACGGATCAGACAAGGGAGAGGGTCCATGCGGCTGTTTGATCTGATCGCAGTGTTCATCGTGATGGCGGCGGGGTTCGGCTACCTCAACTTTCGCCTGTTGAAGCTTCCCACCACGATCGGATTGATGGCCTTATCCTTGCTATTCTCCTTGTCGCTGTTTGTGCTCGGGGCGTTCGTCCCGGCTGTTGCCCAGCAAACTCGTTCGGTGATCGAGCAGTTCGACTTCAACCAAGTACTGTTGCACGGAATGCTCGCATTCCTCCTCTTCGCCGGGGCCTTGCACATCGACCTCGGCGACCTCGCCCGGCACAAGGAGCCGATCGCCCTGCTCGCCACCGTCGGCGTGCTGCTCTCGACCCTGATCGTGGGTGTGCTGATGTGGGGTGTCTTCGCCCTCCTTGGTTTCAAGCTACGATTCATCGACTGCCTGCTCTTCGGGGCACTGATCTCGCCTACCGACCCCATCGCCGTGCTGAGCCTGCTCAAGAAGATCGGTGCCCCCAAGACCCTGGAGGTGCAGATTGCTGGCGAGTCGCTGTTCAACGACGGGATCGGCGTCGTCCTTTTCATGGGGCTGCTGGAGGTCGCTACTGGCGGAAACGACTTTGACATTGGGCACTTCGCCTTCCTCTTCATGCGGGAGGCCGTCGGTGGGGCCGTGTTCGGCCTTGCCATCGGGCTGGTGGCGTACCGGATGCTCAAGTCGGTGGACAACTATCAGGTCGAGATTCTCCTGTCGCTGGCCCTGGTCTGGGGCGGCTCGGCTTTGGCCGACGCCCTCCACATGTCGGCTCCGATCGCCATGGTGGTGGCTGGACTACTGATCGGCAACCAGGGGCGAAGTTTCGCCATGTCCAAGAGGACGACCAATCACCTCGACCTGTTTTGGGAGTTGGTCGATGAGGGCCTCAACGCCGTCCTATTCGTGGCGATCGGGATGGAGTTGCTGGTCTTGACGTTCACCGCCTCGTACCTCGGTGCGGGGGTGCTGGCGGTGGTGATCGTCCTCGTGGCCCGCTTGGTCTCGGTTGGGCTGCCGGTCTGGTTACTGCGTCGGTCGGAGCGATTCGACCCATCCATGGTCCCGATCCTGGTCTGGGGCGGCTTGCGTGGCGGCATCTCGGTCGCCCTGGCGCTTTCGTTACCGCCCGAGGCGGCGGGGGATGGCGTTCCCAGGCGGGAGGTGATCCTGGCCACGACCTACGTGGTTGTGGTCTTCTCGATCCTGGTCCAAGGGTTAACCGTTGGTACGATGACCCGCCGTTGGGTGGGACGCTCGCCAAGGCCCATCGAAGCCTTGAAGGACGAGGAGGGAAAACATCATTGATCGGAACGGAGGAGTTC
>JAFAHT010000231.1 GCA_019237095.1 Planctomycetaceae bacterium | reverse complement strand
AGCCTGCTCGGCTACGTAGTGTCCACGCTTTCGCGGATGTAAGGCAACTCCCCGGAAATAATCTCCGCTCGATTCGCGGCGCAGGTATCACGCGAATCCGGCATCGCGCAGAAGATATTTGCCGGGAATTCCCTAAGTCCGCGAGGCCGATGGGTAGGGTCATTGGATCTCGTACCAATCACAGGACGCCGGCGGTGATCTCGGTGAGGGCCTCGACGAAGCGGTCGATCTGCTGGGACGTGGTGAACGGACCGGGACTGAGCCGGAGCGTTCCATCGGGAAACGTGTGCAGTGCGCGATGAATATACGGGGCGCAATGCAGTCCCGGACGCACGGCGATCCCGAAGCTGACGTCGAGGATCGAGCCCAGATCCTGGGGCGTGAGTCCCTCGGGCGCGACCAGCGAGAGCGCCCCGACGTGGGTTGCCGGATCCCAGCGCCCGGCGATGCCCCAGGCTTCGCTTCTCTCCGCCCAGTCCACAACTTGCTGCAACAAGCTGACCTCGTGATTTCGCAAGACGTCCGGGCCTCGTTCCATGACCCAGTCGATTCCGGCGGCGAGACCCGAAGCGCCCAGTACGTTGGGCGTTCCGCCTTCCAGCAAGTATGGCAACAGGGACGGCTGGGTCTCGCTCGACGAATCGCCGCCGGTTCCCCCCTCCCGCCAGGGACGGATCTTGCCGTCCGTTCTTGGTCCGACATAAAGGGCACCCGTACCGGTCGGTCCATAGAGGGACTTATGACCGGGGAAGGCAAGCAGATCGATCGGCGTCGCATCCAGGTTGATGGGAACCACGCCCGCCGACTGGGCCGCGTCAACCAGGAAGAACGCGCCTGCCTCGCGGACGAGGGAAGCGATCGTCTCGATCGGTTGCACCGTTCCCAGGACGTTGGAGGCGTGGGTCATCACGACAAGCGTCGTTTTCGGCTCGAGCGCTGCCCGGATCGCCTCGGCATCGACGTATCCCTGGGTGGAAGCAACCCGGGTCAGCGAGATGACGCCGGTCTTCTCGAGCGCCCGCAGGGGTCGACTCACCGAATTGTGCTCCAGATCGGTGGTGACGACGTGGTCGCCGTGCTGAATCAGCCCCTTGAGCGCCAGGTTCAGCCCATCGGTGCAGTTGTGAGTGAGGATCCAGCGCTCGGGCGCTCTCCCACCAAAGAGTTGATTGAGCCGATGTCTCGTGTCATCCAGCATCTTTTCGGCCGCCAGAGCCATCCGATGCCCCGCACGCCCCGGGTTGGCCAGACTCGTTCGCGCGAATCGATCCATTGCCTGATAGACCGGTTCCGGTTTGGGAAAGCTGGTGGCGGCGTTGTCGAGATAAATCATGGTTCATTCCAGTGATCAACGGGCGCGGGAAAGTTTGTCTCGGTCACGGGGCATCGAGAGGAACGATGGCAAATGACGAATGGCGTAAGACACATGACAAATGGCAGATGACAGATGGAACATGGCACGGTCGGCAATGGATGGCCGAGATTGTCATTGCTCATTTTCCTCGGTGTAAGAATCGAGTTCTCCCTTCGCGATGCGCTGGAGTTGTCGGACGAACGCACTCCGACGCCTGGCTTCGCTTGCAGCCTGCCTTGTGGCGTCGTTGCGCTCGCGCGGATCGACTGCCTCGGTGTTCTTCAGAGACTCGATCCAACCGCCTAGCTGGCGTGAGATGTCAAGAACGACCTCGTGTAGTTCGCGAAGTTCACTGACGGTTGGTTCTTCCTTTAGAAGACGTCTGCTGAGATGGATCATTGACCTGACCTCTCCCGCGGAGCCTCGCGCGATGTAAAGGAAGGAGATCAACTCATCGCGCGTGCCACGCTCAAACCCCTCTGCGATATTGTTTGAGATGGACAGCGCGGCCCTTTCGATTTGATCGCGGAGGCCGCCGTATCCTCTCAGCCCGCCGGAAACACTGAGAGCGTGAACGCGAATTGCAAGATCGATCGCCTTGCGCCAGACCGGTAAGTCCTCGAACTGCTTGTATTTCATGACTCTGCCCCGTTCGTCCCAGCAGGAACCTTCGGTCGTCCCCGAGGGGACACTTTATCTTCGTCGACCCGACGCGCACCCGCCATCAATCATTCGTCATTTCCCGTTTGCCATCTGCCCTGTGCCACTTGCCATCCGTCATTTGTCATCTGTCATTTGTCATTTGCCATCTGTCATCTCTCCTTCCCCATCTGCCATTCACAAGGAACCTATTTCTGATTTCCCTCCTCAGCTCCCCACAAACTGCGCATAAAGCGTTCTCGCCTTGGCGATGTCATTGGTGCCCTTGATGATCGCCCGGCCGTCAGGGAAGATGGTAAATTCATAGCCCTCGGTGGCGAACCGGAGCATGAACGCGTTGTGCCGGACCTCGCCCAGAGGCTCCAGCCGCTGGGACAGTTCGGCGAAGTTCAAGGGCTCGGGACGGCGAGCGGCCACCTGAACGGCATTGCGGCCGCAAAGGGTGGTCGTGTGCGAGCCCATCCCGCCTTCGAGCCACTCGAACCGGCGATGCTTGCAGCACGGGCAATCGATCTTGCCGAGCAGGCCGGCGACCTTGAGCTGGCGGAAAGTCCAGTCCCAGATGTCGATCATGATCAGGTCGCGGTTCAGGGCATCGTTCGCGCCGGTGAGCAGCTTGATGGCCTCTACGGCCTCGAGCGAGGCGATCACAGCGACCGCGGGACCGAGCACGCCGGCCGTCTCGCAGGTCGGCGTCATGCCAGGCGGCGGTGCCGTCTCGATCAGGCAGCGCAGGCATGGGGTCTTGCCCGGGACGATCGTCATCGTTTGCCCCTCGCTGCCGATGACGCCGCCGTAGACCCAGGGCTTGCCGAGCTTGATCGCGGCATCGTTGATCAGGTAGCGGGTCTCGAAGTTGTCGGTGCCGTCCAGGATCAGGTCAGCATCGCCCACCAGATCCAGGACGTTGGTGTGATCGATGTCCGTGACCACCGGCTCGATCTGGATCGTGCTGTTGATCGACCGGAGCTTCCGCACGGCGGCCTCTGCCTTGGGCAGATTGTCCCGGACGTCTTGCTCGTTGAAGAGGATCTGCCGTTGCAGATTGTGGGTCTCGATGAAATCACGGTCGATGATTCGCAGGTTGCCCACGCCGGCCCGCGCCAGGTGGTTGGCCAGCACGGTCCCGAGTGCACCGCAGCCGCAGAGCGTGACCTTGCTCGCGAGCAGGGCACGCTGGCCGGCCTGGCCCAGGGAGGGGAAACGGACCTGTCGCGAGTAACGCTCGAGCGGGTCGTGGGGCGGTGCGGGCATCTTTCGTCTCCCGTGCGATCGCGCGGCCGATCCGATCAGATCCGATCAGAATCGGCATCGATCAAGGCCCAATCCGATCAATGAACCTCGGGATCAGATCAGATCAGCCTCCCGCGACGGCGGGAATGATGCTGACCTCGTCGTTCTCGGCCACCGGAGTGGCCAGGTCATCGAGGTAACGAATGTCCTCGTTGTTGAGGTAGACATTGACGAAGCGGCGCAGTTCCTCGCCGTCGAAGAGCCGCTCGCGGAGGGTGGGAAATGCGGTTCCCAGGTTTGCGAGGATCTCGCCCACGGTCGCGCCCGCCGTCTCGACCCGATCCTGGCCCCCGGCGTGGGGGCGCAGGGGAGTGGGTATTCGTACCGTTGCCATGGTGTCATTCTCCATCGAGATCGGTTTGGGCCCTTGAACAGGAAAGCCGCGCGGCCTGGCCGGCCGCTCACGCGCTGCTGCCGACCAGGACCCCGGCCCCGGCAGCGCTGACCATGGGCCAAAGGGCGTGAGATTCGACCAGGTTCTCGAAGGCTTCGAGGGTGGGCTCGATGACTACCGGCTTGGCGAGCCTGCCGATGAGAGCCTCCTGGGTTTTCAGACCGTTGCCGGTGATGCAGAGGACCGTGGAGCCGTCGCGGTCGATCTTGCCTTGCTCAATCAGCTTTATCGCCACGGCGAGGGTCACGCCGCCGGCGGTCTCGGCCCAGATCCCCTCGGTTTCTGCGAGCAGGGTCATGGCATCGACGATGGTCTCGTCGTCGACGTCCTCGCTCCAGCCGCCGGTCTCGCCAATCAGCTTCGAGGCGAAGTAGCCGTCGGCGGGGTCGCCGATCGCCAGGCTCTTCGCGATCGTGTCGGGATGGCGGATCGGTTTGACCTTGCTGGCGCCGGATTTCACGGTGGCCGAGATGGGGTTGCAGCCGGTCGCCTGGGCGCCGAACATCCGCGTGCGAACGGGCGCCTCGAGCAGGTCGAGCCGCTCGAATTCTTGGAATGCCTTGTGGATCTTGCCGATCAGGCTGCCGCCGGCCATGGGCGCGACGACGTGATCGGGGGCTCGCCAGCCCAGGTCCTCGGCGATCTCGAATCCCATCGATTTCGAACCCTCGGCGTAATATGGTCGGAGGTTGACGTTGACGAAGCCCCACCCATAGCGAAAGGCGATCTGAGAGCAAAGGCGATTGACGTGGTCATAGTTGCCCTGCACGGCGATGACCCTGGCACCATAGATGGTCGCCCCCAGAACCTTGCCCTGTTCCAGGCCGTCGGGAATGAGTACGTAGGCCTCCAGGCCCGCGGCCGCGGCGTTGGCCGCGACGCTTCCCGCAAGGTTCCCGGTCGATGCACAGCCAACGGTCTGGAAGCCAAGCTCGACCGCCTTGGAAAGGGCCACAGCCACGACGCGATCCTTGAACGAGAGCGACGGATGGTTGACGGCGTCATTCTTGAGATAGAGCTCTCTGACTCCCAGCACACGGGCCAGGCGGTCGGCCCGGATCAGCGGAGTGCCTCCCACGTGCTGGCCTACCGTGGGCTCACCGTCAATGGGCAGCAGCTCATGGTAGCGCCACATGGTTCGCGGCCGCGCGGCAAGCGCCGAACGAGTCAGCGTCCGGGCGGCGGCCTCGTAATCATAGGTGACTTCCAGAGGGCCGAAATCCTCGGTGCAGAAGTTCAAGGCTTCCTTGGGATAGCGCTTGCCGCACAAGCGACATTGTAAACCCGTCACCAGTTCTGCAGACACCGGCATGACTCCCGTTTGTGCTCATCCGCCGACCGTCGCGAATCCTTGGCGTCCAATCCAATCCCAGCGGCCTGCGAGATCGATGAGTTCCTGTGATGCAGTGACCCTCCGATCATCCCCGAAGGCAGGGAGCGACCAGAGAAATCGGCCGGGTGCGCCGGTATCCAGGGTGGTGGTAAGCGGAAGGGTACACGGGCGGGATAAGAAGGGCTCGAGGTGAAGGCCGGAGGGGCGGTTCACCATCGACCATCTTATCTGTCCCACGGTGTGATCGACCGGACGTCGGGTCGGAAACGACCGCGGACCGGCAAACCCACACTGGGCAGGAATTAGCACCAGCATCTACCTTGATGGCAGACCGGTTGCTGTGGCGTCACAGGGCCCTTCCCTCAGCCACTCTGGATAAGATGCGCACCAAATTGTGAAGAATTTAGTCTAAGCAGGACGCATCCGGCGAGTCAAGGCCGCAGTGTCTCGCCCTCGCGGGATTCCTTCGCCCGGGCCACGATCTGACGCAGCCGCGGTCGCCGGCCTTGCGAGCGGGCGCGATCTTCCTCATGAGACACCGCTCGATTAAAATCGTGCTCATTCGGAGCCACACGACCCCGCCGAGGGCGGATCGTGATCTCCAGGGATCTCAGGAACTAAATGATGCTCCCTTCCCGGGAACAGATCGAGCGAGCGGCTTACGAGCGCTGGGAGCGCCGGGGCCGTTTCCACGGCGCCGACCGAGCGGACTGGGTCGCGGCCGAGATGGACACGGTCTTCGATCTCAATTACCAGGTAGTCGCCGAGTTTTGGCTCGCGGAACCGGATAAGCGGGTTATCGGCGATGCTCGGCGTCCGCGCTGCCGGTTCTGCGAGCAATCGCCCCCCCGGGCTGCTTTCTCCTTCATCCGTCCCGCCATCCCGGAGCTGGTCGGCAACACTTCGCTTTTCACCCGCGAACTCTGCGACGAATGCGCCAAGCAGTTCGCCGACTCGATCGACGCCGAATTCGCCCGGTTCTGGGAGTCTCTCGAAGCCTTGAGAGCCGGCACCGCGTCATTCCGCGAGATCCGGGCCCCGACGGCCATCCCTATCGCCGCTTACAAGTCCCTGATTCGAATGGCCCTCTCCCTCATGCCCGAGCAAGAGCTTTCCAGCTTCGCCGACACGATCGAATGGGTCAGCAACCCGGACCATGCGTTCGACCGCAGCCTTTTCGGCAACGCGGGCTGCCTGGTCTACCAAGCACATGTTCCCTTCACGGCGGCATGGGTCTGCCTGAGTTGCCGGATCGAGGAGGATGCCCCGTTCCCGTATATGCTCTTCTTCCTTGGGGCGGAACGGCTGATCCTCCAGGTGCATCTGCCGCTCTGTGCCCTCGACGAGGACCTCGACGGCAGGGAAGTGCGCATGCCCCAGCGATCGTTCTGCACCGGCACGGGTCCCGACTTGCAGACCAGTACCTGTCTGGTCCTGCCCCTGAAATCGGCCGTCGATCCCTCGCGAACTCGCCGCTTCCGACTCTTCTTGTGACGGCGCGTGCTGGACGACCCGTTCAGCAGCCCACGTTTGCGTCCGGTTCCTTGGTCCGAGTGATCAGTTCAAGCGCGTTCTCGAGCCAGGCTCGAGCCGGGGTCAAGGGCAGGCGCATCATCAGCAAGGCGAGGTCCTCGTTCGACAGTCGGGTCTCGAGGGCGCGCGAAAGGGGCGGAGTGAGCAGCCGTCGCGGCCACTCGCAGGCCAGTCTCCGAAGGAATAGTGAGGGCAGAAGCTCGTCGACGCGGACATGCGCCGAGACGTCGGCGAGGACACCGTCAAGGGTCAGGAGCGCCTTGCGGAACATGATCAGATCGGTTTCGGCACGCAACCTCGCCCGCAGTACGGCGTCGTCGAGCATGCCCATGAGCCAGGAAAAGCCGGGGAACATGCCCTGGCGGATGCGCCTTAGCCAGTCCTGGATGACGTCGTCGAGTGCCACCTCGTCGACCCGCCGCTCCAGGGCTAGGTCGAGAAGGCCCGACCGGATTTGCCCTGTGCTCAGGCTCAGGCCGCCGAGCACCAGTTGCGTCATGGCGATCCGTTCACTCTCGCCCAGTGTTCCGGTCAGGCTCCAGTCGAGAATGGCGAGGCGGCGATCGGGGGTCACGAAGAGGTTTCCGGCATGGGGATCGGCATGAAAGGTTGCCCGGCTCGCCGGCGACCAGATGGGTCCGGCGATCATGGTTTCCACGATCAGCTCGGCGAGCCTCCGCCGGTCCCAGAGGTCGAGTTCTCCAGGTTCGGTCACCTTATGGCCGTTGATTCTCTCCATGGCCGTGACCCGGCCGGAACAGAACGGATAAAGCCGGGGAATCAAGACCTCCCGCTCCCTGGCGTAGGTCTCCGCGGCCTGCTCCAGGTGCCGCTGTTCTCCCTTGAGATTGACCTCGGTTGCCAGCTTTTCATTCACCTGATCGAAGACCTCGCGATACGCGAGCTGGGGAATCCCGAACGCGACGCAGCGGTCGTCGAGAAGCCCTCCGACTTCTTGCAGCAGGTCGAGCTCCAGCGCCAGTCGGTCCTCGATGCCGGGCTTGAGGATCTTGAAGACCCCGCGCTCGGGAAGATCCTCTGGACCGCCGGCGGAGTATCGGAACGGCACCACGACAGCCACGCTGGCCTCGGCCAGCGCCGGGGGATCAAGCTTGACGCCGAGGCCTTCCAGGGGGCCGAGTTCGCGGGCCAGGGTTTGCTCGATCGAGCTCAACGGGGTCATGGGGGGCAGCGACTCGAGGCGCTGAAGATGAAGCCTCAGCTCGAGAGCGAGCCGGCGGTCGCGGGCGAGAACCTGGCCCAGCTTGTGCAGCGCGGGACAACGTTCGGCAAGGGCGACCAGGCGATCCTCCGCCGATGCATCGGCGCGAAGCGCGGCCTGGTCGCTGAGGATCCGGGCCACGTCGGATCCGGGAAGCCGGCTCAAGAAGAGGCGCAGACCTTCGACGATCGGGCGGCGATAGCTTGCATAGGCCGCGGGCAAGAGCGCCCCGATCACAGCGTCACCGATCAGCCATTCCCAGTCGAGCATCACACACCTCGCAGCCCGGCGGATCGTGACCAGGCCAGCGCTGATCCAGCGCCGGTCATCCCCTGAGGAAGGACCAGCCGGCAAAACGCTCCGACCCCGCGCGCTCGGAACATTGCGGCCAGCCTTCTCTTTCCTTAGTCTAGCAGAGAGAGACGCGGTGATCCACTTGGTCCGCGAGCAGACGACTGCCGGCACGAAACGGAGCCAGAGAGATGTCCAGCCAGCCGAATGAATCGTCGGGGGCGATCCCGTTCGAGGAGATAAAGAAGTGTGTCCCCCTGGTCTCGCTCGATCCAAACCGGCCAATCTGGGAGCGGTTCTTCACGGTGGCTCCGCTGGTCATCATTGGTTCCCGGGAGAAGAGTGGGGCATTTGACCTGGCGCCCAAACACATGGCCATGCCGCTGGGCTGGCAAAACTACTTCGGATTCGTCTGCACACCCCGGCACCGGACCTATCAGAACATCCAGTGGCAGGGTGCATTCACCGTCACCTTTCCGAGACCGAGCCAGGTTGTTCTGACGAGTCTCGCCGCCGCGCCACGTGACGATGATGATATCAAGCCAGCGCTTGCCCTCCTGCCCACTCGCCCGGCCCGTACCATTGACGGGGTCTTACTGGAGGACGGCTACCTGTTCCTGGAATGCTCGCTCGATCGCATCATCGATGACTTCGGAGAAAATAGCCTGATTGCGGGACGTGTCCTGGCCGCCCAGGTTGCCGAAGATGCGTTGCGGCTGTCCGAAGGCGAGGACGCCGATGTGTTACGTGCGGCGCCACTCGTGGCCTACCTCGCTCCGGGCCGTTACGCCGAGATTCGCTCCGGGCACGCGTTCCCTAACCCGGTGGGTTTTGTGCGCTGAATCGGAGGTCTGGCTTCGATCGCAGGGGCCGATCGGCAAGACGGGTCCTATTCATGAACGATCAACTCGTCCGTGATCTACGTCACGACGTCGAATCCCGCCAAGGAGAAATGGTCAGGTTCCTGGAGGCACTCGTTCTGGCCGAATCTCCGTCAGTGGTACCGGAGAGCCAGTGCCCGGTGCAGTCGCTCCTGGCCAGATCACTCCGGGATGACGGCTTCCGTGTGTGAATCATCAAGGGACATGGCAAGAGCGGCGGCCTGCTGTTCGCCGCGCCCCGCCAGCGAAGTCGATCGTCTGCGTTTCAGCTCCTGCTCGGTCATACCGACACAGTCTGGCCACTGGGGACCCTCGCCCGCATGCCCATCGAACTCGAGAACGAGACGCTCAAGGGTCCAGGGGTGTACGATATGAAGGGAGGCCTGGTGCAGTTAGTCTTCGCCCTCAGGTCGCTCCGGGTCCTGGGGGTCGAGCTACCGGTCACTCCCGTCGCACTCTTCAATTCGGACGAGGAAACCGGCAGCGAGGAGTCCTCTTTGCTGATCCGCCGGTTGGCACGCCGTGCCAACCGCTGCTATGTACTCGAACCGGCCCTGGGCCTCTCCGGCAAGCTGAAGACGGCCCGCAAGGGCGCGGGCCAGTTCACGATCCACATCGAGGGTCGCAGCGCGCATGCCGGGCTCGATCCCACGGCCGGCGCGAGCGCGATTCTCGAGCTTTCCTACCTGATTCAGGCACTTCAGGCCCTCAATGATCCCCAGCGCGGGATCTCCGTGAACGTGGGACAGATCGATGGCGGCATCCGGCCCAACGTCGTGGCGCCCTTCAGCAAGGCCATCGTCGATGTCCGGGTTCCCACGGTGGCCGACGGCCTGCGGATCGAGGCGGCCATCCACCGGCTTCAGCCAACCGTCCCGGGGACCCGGATCACGGTCGAGGGCTCGATGGATGTGCCACCGATGGAGGCCACTCCACGGAATCGCCAGCTCTGGAACGCCGCCCGCGAGGCGGGACGGAGACTGGGAATTGAACTCGAGGAAGGGGTCGCCGGCGGCGTTTCCGACGGGAACACCGCAAGTCAATACACCGCCACTCTCGACGGCCTGGGTGCCGTGGGTGACGGCGCCCATTCGGTACACGAGTTCCTGGATTGCCGCAAGATGATCGAACGGTGCGTCCTGGTGGCATTGCTACTCACGCTTCCGCCCCTTCCCAGAGCCTCCTCGACGACCGAGGGAGCTGTGGATTCGGAGGGGCTGGCAGGGCATCTTCAGGACTCCGCTCGTTGATCCGGAACCGCGCCAGGCTCGATCTTCCTTGAATTGTCCGGAGAGTGAAACTGGGAGTTCCTTGCTAAGGCTGGCGTGTGATCTTGGTCAGGTTGTAGAGCAGGATTCCGGCAGCCACCGACACGTTGAGCGAGCCGGCTCCCGGCCGCATCGGGATCGTGATCGACTGCCGGCATCGCGCCCGCCAGTCAGGCTCGACCCCGCGGTCTTCGTCGCCCAGGACCAGGGCAAGGCGGTCGGGTCGAGAAACCTGCTCAAAGGAATCTGCCGAGGGCTTGGCCACGGCCGCCCAGAACTCCACGTCGAAAGCGGAGGTCAGGCGGCCGGCGGTCTCCTCGAGCCGGTCGGCCACGATCACAGGCAGTCGCAGCGCCGAGCCCATCGAGACCCGCAGCACTCTTCGCGACAGCGGATCGGGGCAGCTTGGACCGGCCAGGATCGCGTTGATCCCGAACACGTCGCCGATCCGCGCGATCGCTCCCAGATTTTCGGGATTGCTGAGCCTGGGGCAGACGACCAGCGTGGCACGGCCGTCGCTTTGCCGAAGGATCTCTTCTGCCGAAGGCCAGGCAGTTCGCTGCGCGCAGGCCAAGACTCCGCGGTGGAACGGGAAGCCGACGACCGCGTGAATCTGCTCGAAGGTGACCACATAGACCGGCACATCCGCCGGGAGACGCTCCTCGATATGGGTCACGTACCGGTCTGTCGCCAGGATGGATACCAGCGGGAACCGGCTGGCCAGCAGGCGCTCGACCAGCTTCTCTCCCTCGACCACGAACTGGCCCAGCCCGCGGGTCAGGTTCGTGGCCTTGAGAGAGCGGTAGACGGCGATCCGTGGGTCGTCGAGATCGGCGATCAGCTCACGAGTCATCGCCTCAATCACTCGCTGACCACTGGATCAGGGTCGAGTTCTTCGTGCCGCGGTCGACAGCCTTCACTACGCAATTTTCGAGCTATACGACTGGATGGTCCTGATATAGTTGGCGCGCTCGAAGGCGGCGGGGTCGGGGCTGTTGCGCTGGCTCATCGAGCCCTTCATCTGCTCGACCGAGACGTACTCTTTCTCTTCCAGCCAGGTCCGCAGACCGACCAGAATGTCGGAGATCAGGCCCGGCCCGTGCCTGAGCACGCCCGAGGTGGTCATCGTGACGTCGGCACCGGCCAGCAGCAGCTTGATCACGTCCTCCGGATTATGCACGCCGGTTGTCGCCGCGAGCGACTGCTCGAAGTACGACCGCAGGATGGCGATCCAGCGCAATGGCAGCCGCAGCTCGTCGCTGCTGCTGAGCACCAGGCGCGGCTCGACGGCCAGGGTCTCGAGGTCGATATCAGGCTGGAGGAACCGGTTGAACACGACCAGGCCGTCGGCCCCGGTACTGAAGAGCCTCTTGGCCATGTTGGCTATCGAGCTGAAGAACGGGCCGATCTTCACGGCCAGGGGAATGGAAACTGCCCCACGGACGCCGGAGACGAGCTCGAGGTACTGGTTCTCGACTTGGAGGGACGTCGTGTCGGGGTCGGTGGGCAGATAGTAAATGTTCAGCTCGAGAGCGTCGGCGCCGGCTTCCTCGATCATCCTACCGTACTGGATCCAACCGCCGTTGGAGGTGCCGTTGAGACTGCCGATCACCGGGATCGTCAGCGACTGCTTGGCCTGGCGAACCAGCCGGAGATAGGTGTCGGGCCCGGTATGGTAATCCTCCATCTCCGGAAGATACGACTGGGCCTCGGCGAAACCCTCGTTTTGGTAGTCGTAAAGCAGGGCGATCTCGACCCCCTCGGAGACGATCTCCTCCTCGAAGAGCGAGGGCAGCACAACCGCCGCCGCCCCCGCTTCCTCGAGCTTCATGAGCGTGTCGATGCGGCCCGTGAGCGGGCCGGCCGACGCGACCAGGGGGTTCTTCAAGTCCAGGCCCAGGTACTTGGTGTGCAAGGAAATGCTCATCGGGCTGCCTCCTCCATCGGACTGATCGTTCGCTCGATTCCGGCCATTTGCTCGTAGAAATGCCAGCGGTCGTTGATATCTTTCTGGGCCAGCTCAAGGAGCCTTTCGGCCTGGGCTGGGTTGGCGCGGGCCAGCATGGCGTATCGCCCTTCCTTCAAGGCGAATTCCTTGAACTTCGTGGTCGGCTTGCGACTGTCGAGATGGAACGGCTTGGACCCGTCATAGGCCGCGCGGGGGTCGTAGCGATAGAGCGGCCAGTAGCCCGAGGTGATCGCTTCCTTCTGGTGGTTCATCGACGTGCTCATGTCGATGCCGTGGGCGATGCACGTGCTGTAGGCGATCAAGAGCGAGGTGCCCCGGTACGACTCGGCCTCGCGGAAGGCCTTGAGCGTCTGCAGCGGGTTGGCGCCCATGGCCACTGTGGCCACGTAGACATTGCCGTAGTCGACGGCCATCATGCCCAGGTCTTTCTTGCCCACGGCCTTGCCGCCGGAGGCGAACTTGGCCACCGCGGCCCGCGGGGTGGACTTGGAGGCCTGGCCGCCGGTGTTCGAGTAAACCTCGGTATCCAGCACCAGGATATTGACGTCGCGTCCCGAGGCCAGGACGTGATCCAGCCCGCCAAAGCCGATGTCGTAAGCCCAGCCGTCGCCACCCACGATCCAGACGCTACGGCGGATCAGGGCGTCGGCCACGCCTTGGAGCAGCCGTGCCTCGATGGAATCAAGCTGGGCGAGCTTCTGACCGAGCGTGGCGACCCGGGCCCGCTGGGCCTCAATCTCGGCGTCGTCGACCTGGCGCGACTCGAGGATCGCCCGCACCAGGTCGTCGCCCAGCACCGAGGACATCCGCCGCAAGAGTTCTCGGGCATAGGCCTCTTGCTGATCGACGGCCAGCCGCATCCCCAGGCCGAACTCGGCGCAGTCCTCGAACAGCGAGTTATTCCAGGTCGGGCCCTTCCCCTGCTTGTTCTGAGCATAGGGCGTCGTGGGCAGGTTGCCGCCGTAGATCGATGAGCAGCCGGTGGCGTTGCCGATCATGGCGCGGTCGCCGAAGAGCTGACTCATGAGCTTGAGGTATGGCGTCTCGCCGCAGCCGGGGCAGGCGCTGGAGAACTCGAAAAGCGGCTGAAGCAGTTGCGAGCCCTTGACCACCTCGGACTTGACCTGCTTGCGGTCGAGCTCGGGGATCTCGAGGAAGAAATCGAAGTTGGCCCGCTCGACTTCGAGGTGGTCGAGCTTCGGTTCCATGTTGATGGCCTTGTGCTTGACCATCTCCTTGCTTCTGGCCGGGCAGACATCAACGCACACGCCGCAGCCGGTGCAATCGTCGGGCGCGACCTGGACGGTCAGGTGGAGGCCAGGGTATTCCTTGCCGCTGTAGGGCTCCGACTGATAGCCGGCCGGCTTGTTTGCGAGTGCCGATATGGGGAAGACCTTGGTGCGGATCGCCGCATGCGGGCAAACCAGGGAGCAGAGGCCGCACTGGATGCAGATGTCAGGGTCCCAGATCGGGATGGACAGCGCGATGCTCCTCTTCTCGTAGCGCGCAGTCCCGGTCGGGAAGGTGCCGTCGACCGGCAAGGCGCTGACCGGCAGCAGGTCGCCCTTGCCCTCGATCATCATCGCCGTGACCCGCTTGACGAAGTCGGGAGCGTAGGCCGGCACTGCCGGCAGCCGGCGCAGGTCTCCCGCGATCGAGGCCGGGACTTTCACCTCGAACAGCTCGGCGATGGCCATGTCGACACCCGCGTAGTTCTGGTGCAGTACGGTCTCCCCGCGCTTGCCGTAGGTCTTCTTGATCGTGTCCTTGATCTCGGCGATCGCCTCATCGCGGGGCAGAACGCCCGAGATCGCGAAGAAACAGGTCTGCATGATCGTATTAATGCGCCGGCCCAGCCCCGCCTTCTGAGCCACGCTCTCGGCGTCGATCACGTGGAACTTCAGCTTCTTGTCGATGATCTGCCGCTGGGTCTCGATCGGAATCTGCTCCCAGACCTCGTTCGGGCCGTACGGGCTGTTGAGCAGGAAGGTCGCCCCCGGATCGGCGAACTCCAGGACGTCCATCTTCTCGAGGAAGTTGAACTGGTGGCAGGCCACGAAGTTCGCGTTGCGGCAGAGGTACGACCCGTTGATCGGCCGTGGGCTGAACCGCAAGTGCGAGACGGTGACCGAGCCCGCTTTCTTGCTGTCGTAAACAAAGTAGCCCTGGGCGAAGAGGGGGGTGTTCTCGCCGACGATCTTGACCGTGTTCTTGTTGGCGCCGACAGTGCCGTCGCTGCCCAGGCCGTAGAAGACGGCCCGGTGCGTGTCGGCCGCCTCGGTGGTGAACGTAGGGTCCCACTTCAGGCTCAGGTGGGTGACGTCGTCGACGATGCCGACCGTGAAGTGCGGCTTGGGCTTGGGGGCGGCCAGTTCATCAAAGACTCCGGCGACCATCGCCGGCGTGAACTCCTTGGATGACAGGCCGTACCGGCCGCCGATGACCTTGGGGGCCGGCACATCGCCAGCCCGCTCGCTCCAGCCCTCGATCAGTGCCGTGATGATGTCCTGGTAGAGCGGCTCGCCGATCGCGCCGGGCTCCTTGGTCCGGTCGAGCGCGGCGATTCGCTTTGTGGTCACCGGCAGCGCCGCGAGGAAGCTCGGCACGTCAAACGGACGGTACAGCCGGACCTTGACCAGTCCCAGCTTCCGGCCCTCGGCGTTGAGCTTCACAACGGTCTCTTCGATGGCCCCGCAGCCCGAGCCCATGGCGACGATCACCTCCTGCGCATTCGCGGCCCCGACGTAGTCGAAGAGGTGATACTGCCGGCCGGCGAGCGCGGCGAATTTGTCCATGGTCTTTTGCACGATTCCCGGGACGGCCAGGTAGAACGGATTGCACGCCTCGCGCGCCTGGAAGAAGACGTCGGGGTTCTGGGCGCTGCCGCGGAGTATCGGGCGCTCCGGATTGAGGGCCCGATCCCGGTGAGCCTTCACCAGCTCGTCCGGGATCATGGCCCGCAGGTCGTCCGGGGTCAGTTGCTCGAGCTTGTTAACCTCGTGCGAGGTCCGGAAGCCGTCAAAGAAATGGAGGAACGGCACCCGCGCCTCAAGGGTAGCCGCCTGGGAGATCAGGGCGAAGTCCTGAACTTCCTGCACCGTGTTCGAGCAGAGCATGGCCCAACCTGTGGCCCGGGCGGCCATGACGTCGCTCTGGTCGCCGAAGATCGACAGGCAGTGGGTGGCCAGGGTCCGGGCGGCGATGTGGAAGACTGTCGAGGTGAGCTCGCCGGCGATCTTGTACATGTTGGGGATCATGAGGAGCAGGCCCTGCGACGCCGTGAACGTCGTCGTCAGCGCCCCGCCCTGAAGAGCACCGTGGCAGGCGCCGGCGGCGCCTCCCTCGTGCTGCATCTCGATGACCGTCGGCACCACGCCGTAAATGTTCTTCTGGCCCGCGGCCGACCAGGCGTCGGCGAACTCACCCATGGGCGAGGAGGGCGTAATCGGGTAGATCGCGATGACCTCGTTGGTCTGATGGGCCACGTAGGCCGCCGCTTCGTTCCCATCAACCGTCACGAAGCGCCGTGCCACGACACCCTCCCCATCTGCGTAGACATATCACAGTTGCGCGAATATTCTAAATAACATCATATGATAAGCAACTTGGGACAGCGGCACTTCCAGTCGCGAGCGAGGTGCG
>JAFAHT010000175.1 GCA_019237095.1 Planctomycetaceae bacterium | reverse complement strand
TGGCCGCCACCCTGTTCCTTGACCGACTGGAGGGCGGATCGCGGTCCGTCAACCCCAGAACAGGAGTCCTTTCATGGAAACCCTGAACTTCGAGTATGAGGCAAAACAGCCGTTGACGCGCCGGGCTCATGTCGGCGTCGTGGGCTCCGGTGATCTGGAAGTGCTGATCGAGCCCCCAGACAAGCCGGCCGCAAACGTTCGGGTGCGGACCAGCGTCGACGGCTATGCCCAGGTCTGGAAGGCGGTGCTCGACCGGTTCTTCTCCCACTTCGAGCATGCCGCGCGGGTGGAGATCAACGACTTCGGAGCAACGCCCGGGATGGTGACGTTGCGGCTCGAACAGGCGGGGGAACTGGTGAAGCCATGACGCCGACGGAACAGTGTACCGATTTGACCGCCGCGGAGCGCCGCGACCGCTTCCTGTCGCGCCGGAGCGTCATCGAGATGAGGGCGCGCGAGCGTGCCCAGGCGCTGCTTGATCCCGGTAGCTTCCGCGAGCTGCTGGGTCCGTTCGATCGCCTGGAATCCCCCTGGCTTCCGCTCCAGGGGATCGTGCCCCAGTCCGATGACGGCGTCGTCATCGCGCGCGGGGAACTCGCGGGCAAACCCGCCGTGATCATGGCGATCGAGGGGGCGTTCCAGGGGGGCAGCCTGGGAGAAGTCTCCGGCAGCAAGATCGCAGGCGCGCTCGCGCTCGCGCGACGCGACGGCGAGGCCGGCAAACCGGTCCTGCCGGTACTGCTGCTGGAAACCGGCGGCGTCCGGCTCCAGGAGGCCAACCTCGGCGAGGCCGTGGTCGCCGAGATCCACGCCGAGATCATCGCACTACGCCGGCACGTGCCCGTCATCGGCGTCATCACCGGCATGGTCGGTTGCTTCGGCGGCATGTCGATCGCCGCCTCTCTGTGCAGCTACCTGGTGGTCTTGCCGCAGGCGCGGTTCGAGCTCAACGGCCCGGAGGTGATCGAGCAGGAGGCCGGTATCGACGAGCTCGACGCCAATGACAGGCGCCTGATCTGGAGCCTGATCGGCGGCGAGCAGCGCTACGAGACCGGCTTCGCCGACGCGCTGATCGAGGACGATGCCGAGTCGCTGCGGCGGACCATCCGGGACCTCGCGGCGCAGGGCGTCCCCGCCCGGCACAGGACCGAGGCGGTCGATGACTATCGCCGCCTCCTGGCGCAGATCGATCCGACAGGGCCGCTGGACGGTCCGGGGTTCCGCCAGATCTGGCCGAGAGGAGCGATGCGATGAGCGCGGCGGCACCGCTGTCGAGTCGCGGGCGGACCTGGTTCGACGCACTGGCCGACGGGGCACAGCGGGTTGAGACCGGTCTCGGGTCGCTGCTCGTCGCCGACGCGACCCTGACGGGCGAGCGGGTGCGTCTGCTCGCGGTCGTCCCGGACCCTCGGAACCGGTTCCCCCGGGCCCGACACGGCGAGCTCGGGCTCGAGGAGGGGTGGGCGCTCGCCCGCCACATCCGCGACGCGATCGCCGCCGATCGTTCCGATGCGAAGCGGCCGATCATTGCCGTCGTCGACGTCAAGAGCCAGGCCTACGGGCGCCTCGAGGCACTTCTGGGTATCAGCTTTTCCCTCGCCGCGGCCGTCGACGCGTATGCCACGGCCCGGATGGCCGGCCACCCGGTCGTCGCACTGATCGTCGGCTCGGCCATCTCGGGGGGCCTCCTCGCGCATGGCGACCAGGCCCACCGCCTGCTGGCGCTGGATGCCCCCGGGGTCACGGTCCACGCGATGGGCAAGGACTCGGCGGCGCGCGTCACCCTGCGATCGGTCGAAGCCCTCGAGGCGCTCGGTAAGACGGTCATCCCGATGTCGTATGACATCAGGCAATTCGCCAGGCTCGGCCTGCTGCACGAGCTGATCGCCGGGATCGACGCGGATGCCCCATCGGCCGGGCAGATCGCCAAGGTCAAGGCACGACTGGCCGCGGCCATCGCCGATATCCGCGTCGATCCCGGCGATCTGACCAGCCGGCTGAACAACGCCGAGGCGAAGATCCATCGCGCCGCATCGATCGAGGTCCGGAGAAGATTGGCCGAGCAGTGGGACGCGTCTTGATGCGCGGCAACCCGAGGCCCAACAACGCGACGTGGAGTCGCTGTGGAAGGCGTGGAGGTAAGCAAAGGGGATTATGAGTGCAGCCCTCTCAACATGCAAGAATGGCCGATTTTCCGAGGTTTTTTGCAATCTGGCTCCGTCTTCCGTAGTTCTCGGCCACGGTTTTTCTCAAAAAGCCTGTGTTTTTGACGGTTTCCCAAGTTGAAAGGGATGGATTATTAGTGTCAGTCTCTTATGGCGCCTCGCGGCTCCAATGATCATCCCCCTCCGACCCGACACCCGCCTCTAGCGCGGTTCACTTTCGCGCTGCACACAGGAAGATGGCCTTGCCGGAGGCGGCCATCCCTTGCCTTCGCTGGCGCTTCAGGCTTGCGAAGGCCGGGCGGCTACAAGCCTGAAGCGCCAGCGAAGGCCATTGGCGAAGGACTCCGACGCCCGGACAACCCGTCTGTAAACCGCGCTAACTCCCATCAACTACCACAACTCAACTCCATTTTCATGCTCTGTAGAAAACCTCTGTTTCCCATTCAAGATGGCTGATCTGAGATCCATCGGACCGCTTAAATTAGAGTGTTCGCGCACCCGGTTACATCAACCAAACTGCATGGGAGTCAGGTTTTCTACAGAGCACCATTTGCCGGGTAGCAGGGAAGTATTGCTACTTCCCCACCCCCTCAGAACTGGACGTGAGAGTTGCCCCTCATCCAGCTCAAGCCTTCACGAACGCCCCTCGCAGGACGCGGTCTCTTTTATCCGTCCTTCTCGCACATGGATCTGCCGATGACAGTTGGCATGCAACAACTCCAAGTTGTCGACCGTGTCCTGACCGCCTCGGGTGCGCCAGATCCGATGGTGGATCTGGCAGTCTTCCTCTGCTATTCGCAGCGGTTGACCGCAAA
>JAFAHT010000479.1 GCA_019237095.1 Planctomycetaceae bacterium | reverse complement strand
GGGGATGAACGCCATGCCCATCCAGCGGAAGATGTAGTCGGCGATGCTCTTGGCGATCGGGATGTCCGGGTTCTTGGTGAACCCGGCCGGCTCGAACCGGCTATGGGCGAACTTGTTGACGAAGACCTCCAGCGGCACGCCGTACTGCAGGCCGATCGAGATGGCTGTCCCCAGCACGTCCATCAGGCCGCCGATCGTCGAGCCCTCCTTGGCCATCGTGATGAACAACTCGCCGGGCCGGCCGTCGGGGTAGAATCCGACGTTGATGTATCCCTCGTGACCCTGGATGTCGAACTTGTGGGTCACGCTCCTGCGCGTGTGCGGCAAGCGCTCGCGCCGGGGCTGGTAGATGATCTGAGGCGCTGGCTCGGCCAGAGCCGCCGGGGTCTCCTTCTCCTTGGACTCATCCTTGGTGGAGACGGGCTGGCTTTCTTTCGAGCCGTCGCGGTAAATGGCCAGAGCCTTGAGGCCGAGCTTCCAGCCTTCCAGGTAGGCGCCGCGGATGTCTTCGACGGTGGCCTCATGGGGCACGTTACAGGTCTTGGAGATCGCGCCGGAGAGGAACGGCTGCACGGCGGCCATCAGCTTGAGGTGGCCGCGGAAGTGGATGCTGCGGCCTCCTTGCGGTGGAGCGAAGGCGCAGTCGAAAACTGGCAGGTGCTCGTCCCGCAGTCCCGGCGCCTGTTCGATCGTGTCGTGCTCGTCGATGTGATCGAGGATGCCCCGGATCGTGGGCTCGTCATAGCCCAGCTTCTGCAAGGCCATGGGAACCGTCCGGTTGACGATCTTGAGCATGCCGCCGCCGGCCAGTTGCTTGTACTTGACCAGGGCGATGTCCGGCTCGATGCCGGTCGTGTCGCAGTCCATCATGAAGGCAATCGTGCCGGTCGGGGCCAGCACGGTCACCTGGCTGTTACGATAACCGTGCTTGCGGCCGTGCTCGAGGCACTCGGCCCAGACCGCGCTGGCCGCGGCCCGCAGGTCAGCCGGGGCCGAGGAGTCGATCGCAAGGGCGGCGGCGCGGTGCATCTCCATGACCTTGAGCATCGGCTCGCGGTTCAGCGCGAACCCGTCGAACGGACCGACGTGCGCCGCGTGCTCGGCGCTGGTCAGGTAGCACTGACCGTGCATGATCGCCGTGATCGCCGCGGCCAGAGACCGGCCCGCGTCCGAGTCATACGGCAGGCCGCTGCACATGAGCAGACTGCCGAGGTTGGCAAAGCCCAGCCCCAGTGGTCGAAACCGATGGCTGTTCTGCGCGATCTTCTCGGTCGGGTAACTGGCGTGGTCAACCAGGATTTCCTGGGCCGTGATGAAGATTCGCACAGCCGCCCGGAACCGCTCGGCGTCGAAGCTGCCGTCCTCGCGGCAGAACTTCATGAGGTTCAGCGAAGAGAGGTTGCAGGCCGAATCGTCGATGAACATGTACTCGCTGCACGGGTTTGAAGAGTTAATCGGCGCGGTGTTGGGGCAGGTGTGCCAGCGCTGGATCGTGTCCTCGTACTGGATGCCGGGATCGCCGCACAGCCAGGTCCCCAGGGCGATCTTGTCGAGCAACATCTTGGCCTTGTAGGTCTGCATGGGACGGCCGGTCGTGACCGCTCGGGTCGTCCATTCCTGGTCGTTCTCGGCCGATCGTAGGAAGGCATCGCTGCAGCGGACCGAGAGATTGGCGTTCTGGAACATCACGGAGCTGTAGGCTTCGCCGTTGAAGTTGGCCTCGTAGCCCGCGCGGATCAAGGCCTGGGCCTTGGCTTCCTCTTTGGTCTTGCACTCGATGAACTCGAGGACGTCGGGGTGCCAGCATTTGAGGGTCTGCATCTTGGCGGCGCGGCGCGTTTTACCGCCGGACTTGACGACACTGGCGATCGCGTCGTAAACCCGCATGAAGCTGACCGGGCCGGAGGGCTTGCCCCCGCCCGAGAGCTTCTCCTGGCTGGAGCGGAGGGTCGACAGATCCGTGCCCGTCCCCGAGCCGAACTTGAACAGCATGGCCTCGCTGTGAGCCAGCCGCATGATGCTTTCCATGTCGTCGTTGACGCTCTGGATGAAGCAGGCCGACGCCTGCGGCGTCTGGTAGGCGCTGGTGGCCCGGACGACGGTGCGGGTCTCTTCGTCCCACCGCCAGTTGTTGGCTGGCCCGGCGATCCCGTAGCGGTGATACAGCCCGACGTTGAACCAGACCGGAGAATTGAACGAGCCGCACTGGTTCACGCACAGTGACGTCAGCTCATCGTAGAACCGCTCGCCATCCTCGGGGGTGGCGAAGTAGCCATCTTCTCGCCCCCAGTCGGCAATCGTCCGCGTCACGCGATCGATGAGCTGGCGAACCGAGTACTCGCGCTTCCCCTCCGAAGGACAGCCGTTGCCGCTGGCCACGTCGCCGTAGAAGTACTTGCTGGCGACCACGTTGGTGGCGAGCTGGCTCCAGCCGCGGGGAATCTCGCAATCAGTCTGCTGGAAGATCGTCCGCCCACGCTCGTCCTTGATTTCCGCGGTCCGGAAGTCCCACTCGATCCGGTCAAACGGGCTGACCCCCTCGGTGCTGAAAACCCGGGGAACCTCCATGCCCGTTCGTTTTCGCCCGCGCTCCTTGGAACCCTCCGTCTCGGTCCCCACCTGTCCCGCGGTGGTCACCAATCCTGCCCGTTCGCCTACTGTTGCCATATGCTCCACTCCACCTGAGACTGAGCCGATAACCCGTACCAGTCCTCCAAAGCGGACCAGTCGCGAGTGTACCCGGTTTGTGTCCAAAAGTCCAGATGTGCGTTTCCGTCTAGTAACAGTCGGCATCTGGGCCGGTATCATCAAATCGCGATGCCAGCTCAAAGCTGCTGCCACATTGCTCGTACCGTCGCTTCGAATGAGTCTACCGCAAGGCGACTCATTCCATCGCGCGAGTTGCTTTTATTGCCGGACGAGAAATACGGGATTTCCGAGTTTCAGGGTGATGCAGATTCGTGCGACTGAGCAAACCCTGCCTTTTAAAGGGAGGATCAATGAGCCTGGACCAAGCTGGTGATCCGGACCGTGGTGTAGGGCTGACGGTGGCCCCGCCGTCGCCGTACGTTCTTGCGCCGACGAAACTTCTGAATGATAATCTTCTTGGTGCGGAACTGGTCCACAACAATCGCAACCACTTGGGCGCCGTCGATTTGGGGGGTCCCGATGGTCGGACCCGCAGGAGTACCGGCGATTAACAAGACCTTGGGAAAGACAACCTCATCACCGGCTTTCCCGTCTCGCCGGTCGACCCGGACATGGTCCCCCTCCCTGACTCTGAACTGGTGGCTGCCGTCTTCAATAATTGCATACATCCGCCAACGCTCCTCGCGAGGACCAAAGCTCTCCCGATCAGGATCATCCCATCGCCCCGAGTCCAGAGGGCCGCGCAACCCGCATGAATTCACCGGGTGGGTCTGGTTCGCTTCCTGGCCTGATGGGTAAAGCAAAGATTATACCGGCCCGCGCCCAAAAAAAAAGAGTCCCCCCGGCAATCCATGCTGGTCCGTCGGGCCTCAGGCTGTACTGGCCTTCTTGGCGGAAGTGTCTATGCAACAAAGGTTTGTTACCACAATTTGAGAGCTTCCATTGACCTTGACGTGGTTCTTGACCTGGAGTATCAACCCCTTGTTCCTGCTGGATTCCTGTCAATGATGAGGAAATGCCGTTGGCGATATTTCTTGCAGTGATCCAGATCGCCGGGCTGACGATCCTCTCCCCGGGCGAGGAACAGGGCGACCCACCGGCAAGGGCTCGCCTGGACATTCGCAGTGCCAGCCAGGCGCAAATTCCCGCGCTCGGGCATTCTGCTGTTGAGACTGCCCGCTCGATCGCGGCGGAAGTCCAGACCGAGCGCCTCGATGTTTTCGACCGGCCCGATGACTCAGGCTTCGTCACAGGTCGTGTGCACCGGGGCGATCGACTCCGCATTCGCGCCGATCGCTCTGCCGGCACCGGCTGGCTGGCCATCGAGCCTCTGCCCACCGCGATCTTCTGGATCGAGCAATCCAGCCTGGAGATTGACGAGGAGGAGGTCACGGACACGGTCGAACACGACCGCAGGTCGCTGGCCTGGGTCAACCGCCCGCAGGCGTTGATCCGGTCGGGGCATCCACAGGCCAGGCTCCCCGGTCCACCGCGGGGAATCTTGCCAAGGGGAACGATGGTGCAGCTCGTTGACCGCCCCCCCCTGAGCTTGGGCCAAGGACCGCAAAAGTCGCGCTGGCTGGCGATCGTGCCTCCGGCGGACCAGGTCTCCTACGTTCGCGCTGAGGGGGTCCACTGGTTGACACCGGCCCCGCCCGTTCCGCCAGCCGCCGAGGTCCGCGCATCCTACGAGGAGCCGATGCCGCCCAATCAGGCGGCCAAACAGCGATCCAACCCGCCAAGAGCGCCCTCATCCTGGCCCCCGGGGGTCTCCGCTGAGCTGCAGCGGATCGACGGGATCTACCAGGTGATCATCGCCAGCCAGCCGATCGAAAAGTGGCGGTTCGAAACGGTCCGCGCTGGTTATCAAAACTTGCTCAAACGGGCCAGCGATCAACTTGAGCTAGAAGAGGCCTTGCGGACGCGCCTGAACCGGCTCACCCAGCACGAGCAGGCGGCAAGGGCAGCGCGGACCATCGAATCAATCCTGGCGAAGAGCCATCGCAGGGACAACGAGGTGGCCGCGGTGCGCAGAGACCTCGCGCGGCTGGAGCGGACCCGCGCCCGCAGCTACGACGCCATCGGTTTCATTCAGCCTTCAGTCCGCAAGGTCGACGGCCACAGGGTCTTCGCCCTGATTGGCGGCCAGGGCTCGACGATCGCCTATCTCGACATCCCTCCCGGCCTCGACCCCGAGCCCTTCCTCGCCCGCCGCATCGGCGTCCGCGGCCAGACCCACTTCAGCGAAGACCTCGGCACCCGCCTGATTAGCGTCCGGGACATGGAGAGCATCGAGGCGAGGAAGTAGGCCGGTCTCGGACAGGGCTCTCTCGGTCGAGTAGCCTTCGCTTGCAGAAATCAACATACTGGATAATAAGTGGAAGCTGGCGAATGTCGTGCAACGCACGCGGACTTTTTCGCCCCGTACAGAATGTCCGGAGGAGCGATCGGAAATGGACCTGCCATCGGTGCTTCGTGAAGTTGATGCCTGGCCGGTCCAGGATCGCATGTTGCTGGTCCAGGAACTCTGGGACCGTCTTGTGGATCAAGGTTACGAGCCAGAGCTCTGGGAGAGCCTGAGGGACGAACTGGATCGTCGACTTGCGGCTGATGAAGCGGCACCAGACGATGTTGTGTCCAGGGAGGAAGTCAAGGCCGAGGCTCTGAAACGGGCTGGGCGATGACTTTCCCGATTGTTCTGCGGCAAGAAGAAGACGCACTGCTTCGAAGTCGGTATGCGGTCTGCCGAGCTTGCCACCGTGTGAGGCTCCTCTCTCCTGGTTTGGCTGTCCTGTCGGTCCCGGCTGGTGCCCTGTCGATAGCTGGCCTTCCCTTCGTGGCTTGCTCAGTCCGGGGACCCGATCAGGATGAAGCCCGCCCAGTACGTGGGATCTTCGTAGGGGCGCGCCGCAAGCTTCGGCGCGACCGCCTCGCGGCGAACGATCGAACCACGGGGGAGCGCGGCGAGGGCCTCGCCGACTTCCTCGGGCCCCGCGCCCCGGAGCCACGCCTTGGACTCCGCCAACGCCTCGGCCTTGCGCAGGGGCGACTTCAGGCCCGCTCGCCTCCCCAGCAAATCCTGGTAGAACCGCGTCATGAGCAGCGCCGTGGCGTCGTCGTCGACCTTCCACAGGCTCAGCACCAGGCTGCGGGCTCCCTTGGCGAACAGCGGCTGGGCGAAGCCGAGATACCCTTCACCACCGGCCACGCGGCCCAGGCCGCTCTCGCAGGCCGAGAGCACCACCAGGTCGGCGTCCAGCTCCCAGGTGCGGGCGATCTGCTCGGCGGTGATCGTGCCGTCGCTGTCGAAGGCCAGCGGGTCGGCGGAGCGGTCGGGGTCGGGAGCCAGAATCAGCGCCGAGCGATACGCGTTCCGCGGGTCCGACTCGCCGTGAGTGGCGAAGTGCAGGTAGCGGAACGCCTTCATCCGTCCCGAGCGGGCGAGGTCCTGCACGGTCGACTCGCAGGCCTGCTCGCCCATCACGGTGGTGACCATCCCGGCGGGGAACAGCCGGGCGACCGCCTCGACCTCGCGCCGCGTGCCGGGCAGGCGTTGGTGCGACCCGCCCCGCATCCCCAGCAGCACCCGCTCAGCGGCCTGACGGGCCAGCACCGCCGCTTTGGCCGGGCGGTTGGCGATCGTGACGCCGAGCGGTCCCGCCGCGACCTCGACCTCACGGGTGATCCCCTCACGCCAGTACCGCACCGGCACCTTCTTCGGCCCCGCGCCGGGGGCGACGGTCTTGAGGTCGGCGTGCTGCTTGAGCACGGTCCCCGCGTAGCTCAGCAGGACGTCTTCCGCTTGGATGCCGTTGAGGTCGGCGTTGCCGTTGCGGACGACGCGGGCGATGGCGAGCCCCGCATCCGGCAGCGTGGGCGCGGGGATGTCTTTCTTCGTCTTGGGATAGGCCGGATCGGCCAGGGCCAGCAGCGTGGCGGCGCGGTCG
>JAFAHT010000028.1 GCA_019237095.1 Planctomycetaceae bacterium | reverse complement strand
GCGCATCTTCACCCCGATGCCGGTCGATCAGCCCCGGACCCGGCCGTCAGGGTCGAGCCGGGCGGCCGGCGAAAGCCTGGGCGCGAAGCCCTCGTCGTCGGTGACGGTCCTCCCCGAGGAGCAGCTTGACGCTCGCCTTGATGAAGTTCTGGCGAAGATCGCCCGCGAGGGCCGCGGCGGGCTGACCGAAGAGGACCATCGCGTGCTCCAGGAGGCCAGTCGCCGTGCCCGCGACAAGCGGAGCGACCGCCTCTGATGTCCATGTCCATGCGCGGTCCCCTCCCACTGATCCGGGACGCTGTCCCGGCCGATCGCCCGGCGATTGTCGAGTTCAACCGCCTGCTGGTGGTTGAGACCGAGCACAAGGTGCTCGACCCTGCGATCCTCCTGCCATCTGTCATCTGTCATCTGCCATCCGTCATGTGCCATCTGTCACCTTCTGTCCGATCCTTCCGCCGGCCGCACAACCTCGGTTTCCAGCCACGTCTTCAGCGCGTCATTCAACTGCCGGGTCAGATCGGGATGACTGGCGGCGACGTCCCGGCGCTCCTCGGGATCAGTGACGACGTTGTAAAGCTCGGGTTTACCGCCTCGCGTGACGACGAGCTTGAAGTCGCCGCGGATGGCGGCGAGCTGATCGTAGCCCTCGCTCTGCCATTCCCAGAACAAGGTTCGCTGGAGCCCGCGCGCCTGACGCTCCCAGACCAGCAGAAGGTTCACTCCATCGACATGCCAGGCGGGATCGACCGTCGCTCCCGCGGCCGCCAGGAACGTCGGCAAGAGATCGATCAGATGAACGTTCTCCGCGCACACGGACCCCGCGGGGATCCGGCCCGGCCACCGCGCCAGTCCCGGCACCCGGATACCGCCCTCCCAGAGCGTTCGCTTCTGGCCTCGAAACGGACGGTTGCTGTCCAGGGCGGAACTCGCGCCCTGGTTACCTTTCTCGAAGGTCGCACCGTTGTCGCTGGTGAAGACGATCAGCGTGTTCGCCGCAAGCCCGCGCTCGTCAAGACGGGCGATCAACCGACCGATGTTCCGGTCCAGCCGGGTGACCATGGCTGCGTAGGTTGCCTGAACGGGACGAGTGGGGTCCGATTCCCGGAACTTGCCCCGGTATCTCTCGACTTCTTCAACCGGCGCGGCAATGTGGAAATGGCTTGCGACATAGGCGATTTCCAGAAAGAAGGGCTTCTCCTGCCGACGGCCGACGAATTCGAGCGCCCGGTCGGTAAGCAGATCGTCGATGTATCCTGAGACCGCAACCTCTCTGCGCCCGTCCCAGAGGGTCTTGGGGTACTTCTCCCACCCTTTGATGGCATCGGTGTAGCCGAAAAACTCGTCGAACCCCTGGTCCATCGGGTGAACAGGAAGAGCGCGACCGCCGCGCGGCTTGCCCTGATGCCACTTGCCGAAGAGCGCGGTGGCGTAACCATGGGACCGCAGCGCCTCGGCAATGGTCACCTCCTCGGCGGGCAGGTCTTCGTCGTTGCGCCGGACTCCGGAGTGGATCGTGTATTTCCCGGTGAGGAAGGCCGCTCGGCTGGGGGCGCAGACCGTCGCGGCCGAGTAACACCGCTTGAGCACAATCCCCTGCCCCGCCAGCCGGTCCAGGTTGGGCGTCGACCACTCGGTGCGGCCGTTGAACCCGACATCGCCCCAGCCTAGGTCGTCGGCCACGATCAGCACAATGTCGGGCGGCTGCTCATTGCCCAGCGCGATCGTACCACACGCGGCAAACACCAGGACGGAGGCGCCTGCGGTTCGTAAACCTCGGCGGTAATTGATGATCAATTTCTTCGCCCTCGGGTCGGGTCCGGATCGGAATGTCGAACGGGTTTCATTTCTGGTTTCCCTGCCGCGACCGGCTCTCCGGGCCGTCGGCCAGGACCGACGCCGTGTTGGCATCCACGTCAGGAGCGCGCATCCAGACGCGGTAGTCGCCCCCGGTTGACCCTGCATCGGCGAACGGGACGAAAACCGCCTGACTTGGGCTATCGCCCTTACGGCCGACGACCGGCCCCCGGAACGCGAGACTCGGCCCCGGCTGTATGGTCAGCTCCGTACTTTCGCGGACCAGGCCAACCGCGGCTGCCGAGGGAAGACCCGGATTGATCGCCTGATCGTAGGCCAGCACAAAGGGGCCCCAGGCCAGTGCCGCGCGGCCTGCAATCGTATGCCCCGCGAGCGTCAAGGTCCGGGCCAGACCGAACGACACGTTAACTTGATCTCCATCTTTCCATTCTCGGGCCGGCACGACAGCCCATCCTTCTTGAGTCTGAGCCTCGAGCGGCTGCTTGTTCAGTTCCAGCTTCAACGGAGCAGCCCAGGGTGCCATGCGCACGAGAAGTCCGAACCTCGCAGGCTGGGCGAGGTGAATGACGATCTCCGAGCTCTCTGCGCGGGGAAACCGGCTGGTCTGTTCGAGGGTCACGTCCTGACCCCCGAGCAAGAGCTTGACCCGCGAACTCTCATACGTGCTGATGGCCAGTGCATCCACGCCATTCAGCTTGATCCTCAGGTACGCCGCCTCCACCGCCAGAACCATGCCGCGCGGGCCGCTGGAATGACAGCAGGTGATTCCAGAGTCGAATGGTTTCTTTCCTTCGAGAGCCGTGTAGTAGCACCAATCGTCGCCGCACGGGTGCTGGGCGGCAGCCAGATGGTTGTAGAACGATCGCTCAAGCTCGTTGCCGTACTTTGCTTCGCACGTCAGTCGCAGAAGCTGAAGGTTGAGCTGGATCCAGGTGGTCGTGACGCACGTCTCACCAATGTGCGCACCCACCTGATTGGGCAGGACATGATCGCCCTGAAAATGCTCGCCCGCGCTAGCGCTGCCGGTGATGTACAGACGGTTCGCGACGATGTCGTTCCAGGCGTTCCGCACAGGCTGTAGCAGGCTGCGGTCGCCCGTGGCCCGGGCCAGCTCGCAGAGACCGACCAGGTTCGAGAGCATCTCGTACGCCTTGCCGTTGGCCGTCTTGTTCACGCCCTTGCCCGCTCGCAACGACGCCGCGATAGCCGGGCCCCCTGGCTCATCCCACGACTTCACGATGTAGCGCGCGAATTCGAGGTATCGAGCATCGCCCGTGAACCGGTAGAGCAAGACGATCGGCTCGAGGACGCTGGTCGCGGCCATGCCGACGTGCGTTCCTGCCGCGAGAATACTCTTCTTGCCCGGAAACGTGGCGAACAGCAGGTCGGCCATCTTGCGGCAGCAGTCGAGCGCGGGGCGGTTTCCGGTGTACTGATAATACGTCAGCAATCCGATCAAGTTGTACTTGTGTGACCAGACGTCCCAGTCGGCCCCCTCGTGGAGACCGAACCGCTTTTCAGGCACATAAGTGCCGAGGTAGCCGTCGGGTTCCTGGCAGGCGATGAGGTCGGCTGCCACGCGGTCGAGCTTGCCGTTCAGGGCGGGATCGCCGGTGTACGCCCAGGCCAGGGTTGCCGCGTGCAGCCACTTGCCGACGTGCTCGCCGATCCAGGGATGGCTGCCGGGACGCTTGAGATAGCCGGCAAGCAGCGGCTCGGTATCGACGGTCAGCAGCCGGTTCTTCTCGTTGGCGTCGATCCGCGCCCCCAGCCAGCCGTCGATGTGGACCTGCGAGGGAGATAGCAGCTCGGCCGCGTCGGGCAGACCGGCCCGAACCACAAACGGGACCGGCTCAGGAACCGCGTCGCCCACGCCTGGAAATGCCGGCAATCCGTTCACGCTGAGTCCTTCTATCTGTCTTGTGTCATCTGTCATTTGTTATCTGTCTTATGTCATCTATCATCTGCCATCTGCCATCTGTCTTGTGTCATCTATCATCTGCCATTCTGGCTTTTGTCATCTATCATCTGCCATTCTGGCTTTTGTAAGTCGTTCCCGGGGTTATACCTTACGCGGCCATGAGTGAAACATCGTCGAATAGCTGGAAATTGAGCGTCATCAGCGTTTTCAGTTGGTCAGCGTGGGTGGTCGGAAGGCCGTCAATGACTTCCTCAACGGCGGCTCGAAACTCGGCGAACGTCGGATGGTAGCGCCCGTAGAGGGCGCGGCGTTTGAGGAATTTCCAGAGGCGTTCGATCAGGTTCAGGTTGGGTGAATAGGAGGGCAGGTACAACAGCGTGATCCCCAACTGCCTGGCCAACGCTTGCACTGCGGCATTGCGCTGATAGCGGGCGTTGTCCAGCACCAGCGTGATCGGTCCGGTCAGCCCCAACTCGGCGACCTTCCGCAACAGTTCGCACATCGTCTCGGTGTTGACGACCGTGGTGTTGGTCACGGCAATCAGTTGGCGCGTCACCGCGTTCCACGCCCCCAAGACGTTGAACCGTTGACGACCGGAAGCCGCCCGGAAGAAGATCCGCGTGAACGACCACAGACAACATAAGAACGTCCCGAACACGAAATGGGCCGCATCGACGAAGAACACGTGACCTTGTCCCGCTTGGGCGGCATCGAGGCACGGCTTCAGTTCGGTCTCGAGAAAAGCGGCTTGGGCTGCAACATGCTCGGCCAAGTTTTTTTTGGCGGCACAGGGATCGCACGGGTCCGCTGAAACTTCAGGCCCTGATCCTTCAGGAACTTGCGCACCTGGCTGGGACCGCGGCGCAACCCAGTCAGTCGAAAGATGCGGTCGCACGCCTCGGCCATGGTGCAGGCCGGCTGCTTCTCGAACGACTCACGGATCAGATCCCGATAGGCGGCCATCTCGCTGGCCGGGCGATAGACGTGGCACTGTCGCAGACCGTCCAAGCCCCCCGCGCGGAACGCGGCCACATACCGTTGGACGGTGGACCGGGACGCGCCGACGACCACGGCCGCGTGCTCTCGCGTGGCCCCGCAGTGCAGCAACCAGATCACCAGCATCTTCTCACGAACCCGAAGGTTGGGATGAGAGACCCGTTCCTCATGGACGATCCGCTGTTGTTCCTCGGTCAAGTGCACGCGAAACCAGGCCATGGTGTTCCTCCTTGCGCGATGTCACAATCAGGATAAACCGCTTGGACGCTCTGAGAGAGTAACACCATCCTGGACTCATGGGAACGTGTCAGTCCGCCCCGTGCGGGGTATATTCCCCTCGCGTCCAGGGCGCACCAAGCAGCACGTTTCCACTGTGCGTTCGGTTAGAATCAATCGACGAGCCGTTTGAATAGTCGGAGTGAGCCACGGCGACCAGCCATGACCGAGGAATCGATGCCTGAAAATCTTTCACTCCCGGACCCGCGCCGGCGAGGCTTCCGC
>JAFAHT010000247.1 GCA_019237095.1 Planctomycetaceae bacterium | reverse complement strand
AAGAACTCGGCCACCGCGTCCGGCCAAGGGCCGCCCTCGCGGTCGGCGCCGAGCCGTCCTGCCAATGCTTCCGACACTTTGATCGGTTCGAGTGTGCTGCCCCAGATTTCACCCGTGGCTTGCGACACGCTCGGCAGCCCCGCGTGATGGCCCAGCACGGAGAAAGCCACGGCCCAAGGGATGTTCAACCGTCGCGATTGTGCCGCACCGAAGACGGCGTGCTGGGTCTCAAGCCCCCCTTGTCTTCGACCGAGCAAGTATTGCTGGAACTCCTCCCGATACTTTCCGAGGTCATGAAGCCAGCCCGCCCATTCGGCAAGAGCCGCGAAGTCTGAATCACCAGGTTTCGCTCTCTCTGCAAATCTTCGCGCCCGCGCTGCAACGTCACGCAGGTGGTCTACCAGGTCATGGCCTCCGCCCCCCGCCCCGCCGGTGTGCGCCAGAGCACGTGACATTGTGCGACCTCTCTGAATTTCTGGACACAATGAACGCCTGTGACATAACTATGGCGATTTGTGCCGTTTGATGCAAGCGGTTCGACGGATTTTGGCACAACTCCCAAATCCTCGAAGGCATCGCTATGGGCATCCGGTCGGGCGACATTCCCGTCTCATAGGTCTGGGCCAATTCGTTGTAGAACTGTAGAACATGGATTATGCTTATGCCTTAGTCGCTTGGACGACTACTTTGCGGCTGGTGGTTAAATGCTGGGTCCACGCCACTCTGACGCTGAGTTCCGGGGACACCATTCCTAGCTGCTTGGGCGAAGTCCGGGAAATCAGGGAGAGCAACGAGAGAGCAGGCATTTCGTGGGCATCAGGCAGGCACGCCTCGAGCCACTGGCGTGGAGCGCCTCCGGCCGCGAGAGAATGGTCTCCGGTCCAACGGCGGCGAGGGGGGAGAAACGGATTGATTTGTCTGAAGAAATTGCCTGGTTCGGTGACATACTGAATATAGACGACCCGCTCGTCGAGATCGGGTCCCCTTCGGTCTTGACAATTCGGCGGTCGGTGTCAGGCAGTAGCCAGCGGGGGAAGGTCTTGGGAGGTAGCGGCGAGTGGCGCGAGATAAGTGGCCAGTGGCATGAGAACAGTGGCCAGCAGCCAATGAAATTGAAGAGGCAGAGACGACGGTGATAGAAAAGCGCCAAAACAAAGCCAATTTGCCCATGGTGTTAACCATTGGCAGACTGTGACTTAGAACGAATAAAGGCGGAATCGAGCAGGAAAAACGAACCCAATTTCCGGCCGACGGGAGGCGGGTCGCACGCGATTGCTTGGAGACCACAAGGAGCGACCCCGCGAGCGGGGTTCCCCCGGAGGAACAAGAGGAAAGAGTGAACCGTCTCTACGACCCCTTCCCGTTGCATTCAACGCTTCCCTGCCTCCTGAACCTCCTTGTGGCTGGTCTGAGCGCGGTTTGTTCCCTCTTGTCTGTTGGAACTCTGCGTTTTCTAGACATTTCTATACATTTTACGAGCCATCTGTTCAGTCCATGGATACCCAGCTCAACGCGCTGCCAACACTTCCTGTCCTCGCTCGGACCGTTTCTGGCTGCTTGAACTCCGCGTTTCTCGGACTGGAACGAAACCGCTCTGCGGTGGGAAAGGCGAAGGCCCTGCTCGTCGTCGGTGGACCTCAGCAACTCACGCCAGCCGCACCATAATTCTCCGCTTCCTTGAACTAACCGCTCCACGGTGGTAACGTCCCAGTGACTCGGCGAGCCGAATAGGACCCTGGAGTTCATGGGGAAGCTGGTTCGGGCAGTGGTCTCCTGACCCGCCCGTCCTCTGCGACCAAAGGTCTTCCAGTCCTCGACCGTCGGCGCGTCCCGTTCTTGCCGTGGAATTTGAGCGAAGAGAAAAAGAAGGAGTTGGGGAAGGCCGGCCTCCCCCATGGGGATGACACTTCATAGATCGACCGAGCACTGCATCCGGCACCCGAATTCAGCCACCGTGAGGTGGGTGGCGCTTGGTGATGATCGGCGCGCGACCGTCTACCGGCCTTGGTTCCGGAGCTGAAGAGCGCGTTGCAGAATGGCGGGGTCGAGACTGAGGGGTTTCCGAGGCTTCTTCTTTGCGGGGTCCGTTTCGGCCGGGTCATTCGCATCGTTTGGGCTCGACGCTGGATCCGCAGCGGCTTCCGTCTCGATTGAGTGGGAAGGTTCGGCCTTTTTCCGGGCGGGAGCCGAAACAGCAACCGCGGTTCGCCCGCCCCCGGCCGGATCGGTCCCAGCCGAGCCGCCAGGCTTCATAGCTTTCGTTTCAGGTGTTTGCGTCAAGGGCCCCTTGGTTCCGATTTTCGGTTTGGTTCCACTCACCGCGAACGGTAAGGGGAATTCGTTGGGCTCGACCGAGCTGTCAGGAATCACGCCCTTCCCCGGGACCACGCGCGCAGGCGGCAGGGTTTTGTTGGTGACCGGGCCCGTGACGAACGGACGCGCGGCAATACTCGTTTGATCTGTGTCGTGAGCGCTGCGGTCGCGCTGGCTGGCGAAGCTCTCACCGGGCTCACCTCCTGGCGAACCAGGATGCGATTTCGCCTGCACCACGCCCTCCGCGACGCTCGTAGCCTGGAGCTTGTTGACCCACGTCGCCAGAATTTGATACGCGCGATCGTTGGACCCCTGGAAGATGGGACGCATGTTCGGTCCGCGGCCGTGCGGTCGGAGCGAACTGGCCAGAAGCTCGCTTCGCGGTGGATTCTCGCGGTCGATCAACTTCAGCGACGCATCAAGGTTGGCACGCAGGGCGTCCCTCGTTCGATCCTGCTTGCTCTTGATCTGGACGAGCTGGAACTCGCCGTTGTACCCTTCGTTGTGACAGCGAGCACAGTACTCTTGCAACACAGGGTGAACGTAGCGCGCGAACTCGTCAGTCCGCTTGACTGCCTGCGAGGTGGGCAGATCAAAGATCACCGGCAGGTCCGAGATCCCCATCCCCCGGCGGGCTCCGTAGATGACCGTGATGTCGAGCGTGTTGGGACGCTCTCCGGTGGGCGTTCGGACCAGCTCTGCCCCGGTTCGCTGGACATCGGGATCTCGCTGCCGATTGGCAAGGCGGGCCTGGGCCTGATCGAGCGAAGCTAGCATCGCCCGGGCCTCCACATGCTTGGGGCTAAGGTGCAGGATCGCATTGAGTTGCTGCCTGGCCTCAGGCTCCATCTTTTGCTCCAGGCACCAGCGGGCCAGCTTGATCCGCTCGTCGAAATCTTGCTCCGGCAACTGCTCGAGCTTGTAGCTGTAGACCTCCTGGACCGAGGCAAACACCTTCTCCACGCGCTTCTTGGGAAACCGCATGACGCCGATCGGCTGGGTCACGACGTAGATTGCGTCCTCTTCCGAGAGCTCACCTTTCACGATCCGTCCATCGTGCAAGAGCACGATCACCGACTGCCGGTCCAAGGCGGCGCCCCCTGGCCTCGCCGCGGCGGAGGCCGGCGCTGGAATAGCCGGGTCGTCCTGATCGTCATTTCCCACCGTCCACCCGGCGAGTCCCAGCGTGGACAGCGCAACGATCAAGAACGTGCTTCTGGACGTAAACATAAAGCCGTGCGGCCTTGTATTGCCGCCGGGAGCGAGACTTGGCTCGGCGGTCTGGGACGAGATTTTGCCGGAAATGGTGGCGGGACCGTAGCCCAGGCGCTAGAATTCGTCAAGGTGAAATGAAAACTCGGTCACTCTCACGCGGGTATGTATTTTGCTGGTTTCAACTTCGGGTCGCGATGCTCATGGAACCCTCGGAATTGTCGCCGCTCCTGGAATCGCTGCTGGGCAAGATCGTCATTGTCGATCTGATCTCATCGTATGTTTGCCTGGGGACTTTCGTCACATACGATGCCCAATTTCTGGAACTTCATGACGCCGACCTCCACGATTTCCGCGACAGTCCGGCCACGCGTGAGGTCTATGTCCATGATTCTGTTCGACTCGGCATCAGGCGCAACCGGGCACGGATCCTGATCCGCAGTGCCGAGATCGTTGCCATCACCAGGTTCGACGACATCGCAATTTTCTGATCTCGACATGGCCCCGGCGAACTGATGCCAAATCCCTGCGTACAAAGAGAAACGCGCCGCCGCAGCGAAGACACTCCAGCAACGATACGCAAGACTGCGGAACACCAGCAAACGGCCTGTAGGCGTGATTGATTGCGTGATTAACCCTGATGTCTCCTCGTGAGGCACACAGATTCTTCGACTGGCAAGGACTCAATTTCCATGTTCAAACATCGAGCGAGGTTTGCGATGCCTCTGGTTGCCTTTGCGGCTCTGGCCGTACCGCAACTTGGGGCTGCCGAGATTCGCGACCAGGCGGGACTATTCACTGCCGAGGCCATCAAGAAGGCCGAAACGGTGCTGGATCGGATCGAGAGCCGAACCAAGACCTCGGTCGTGATCGAGACGATCGAGGCGCTCCCCGGTCTCGAGCGTGACGCATCGGCACCAGAGAAACGACGCGCGGTCGATCAGCTTGCCGAAAAGCGAGCCAGGGAGATCGGCTACGAGGGTGTCTATTTACTGATTTCCAAAGAAGATCAGGTCTTCTCACCGTTGCTGGTGCGCGGGCACCTTGCCTCCCTCTTGCCTCGCGAAAAGCGACAGCAGGTTCGAGACCTGCTAGCCCGCGAGTTCAAGCTCCGTCGGTTTGATGAGGGCTTGATCAAGACGGCGGAGTTCCTTGACGATGCACTCGCCGCGGCCCCGGCGACCCCTGATCGACAACGCCCCATTGCAGGGATTCCCGTCAACCGCCGAGGAGCGGCGCAGAGTGGGAAATTCGGGTTGGGAACTCTCTTCGCTATTGGCCTGGGAATTCTCGGAGTGTTGCTGCTCCTCCGAGTCCTGGGCGGGGTCTTCGGCCGGGCCGGGGGAGGGTACTCCTCGCCGATGGGCATGGGCAGAATGCCTCAGCCCGGGATGGGGCCGGGCCCCGGTTACGGACCAGGATATGGCGGCGGATATGGAGCTCCCCGCGGCGGTTTCTTCTCGGGCATGCTCGGAGGACTTGGCGGAGCTCTCGCTGGCAACTGGCTTTACGACCAGTTCTCGGGTCACCACGGTGGCGCCGGACACAGCGATGCCTCGGCGTATCCACCCGCCGAATCTCCCGCACCCGCGGACCAAGGGGGCGACGACTTCGTCGGCGGAAATGACGATGGCGGCCAGGGAACCTCGTGGTCCGATCCGGGCGGCGCCGACGCTGGGGGTGACTGGGGCGGCGGCGATGGCGGCGGCGACTGGGGCGGGGGCGGTGGTGACTGGGGTGGTGGTGGAGACGGCGGAGGTTGGTGACCCCATCTCACCCAACTTCTTGCGGTGAGGGTAACAGTTGGCATGACCACACGCACTTGCGCTCGAACCGATGCGGAAAGCCACGCGGCCGGGGCTCTTCATGTGGTCCCGGTCGCGTTGTCGGTTGAGGACCGCTTCCCGCTGGTGCCATCGAAAATGGAACGAAACCGCTGATCATTCGCGCCCAACACATCGAAGGATGCCAGACCGATCAGCCCGAGTCGGAGGTTCGTGGAGGAGTTGATGCGCATCGCGTCGGCCTTTGGGTTGAAAATTCGTAACGAACGACACCGCCACCCCTTTGCGGCGGTCCATATTCCGGTTACCTTACCATGCAACGAGCCAGATTCCAGCCCCTGGCTCTGCCGGCGCCGGCTCGTTGAAACACTTGACCCAGCCCGACCCAGCCTGGACTGATTCATGAATCGTATCTCTTCAAGAAGAGAGAAGTTACGACACAACTTCAAGTCCGATGATCTGCAGGGTCTGCTGGTCAGTTCAGCGACGAACGTCGCTTACCTCACCGGCTTCACTGGTGATTCCTCTGTACTTCTGGTGAGCCGCGAGCGGGAACTAATGATCTCTGACGGACGGTTTACCACCCAGATCGAGCAGGAATGCCCGGGATTGGAGGCCTACATAAGACCGAGTACGCAGACGCTCAATCAGGCGATTGCCCATGTGGCTGGTTCGCTGGGTGTAGAGCGGCTGGGGTTCGAGGCAGCAATCCTGAGTGTGGCAGATTTTCAGACCATCCGCGAGGCGGTGGCCGGTGTGACGCTGGTGCCGACGACGGATCGAGTCGAGCTTTTGCGTCAGATCAAGGACGAGCAGGAGATCGAGGCGACCCGGGAAGCGATTGCCTTTGCGGAAAAAGCATTCCAGATGCTCCGACCCGAGTTGCGGGAGGGGGCCAGCGAGAAGGAAATCGCCGACTTGCTGGAGGCGAACCTGCGGCGCTGCGGTGCGACCGGTTCCAGCTTTCCGCCAATCGTCGCCGTGGGATCTCGGGCCGCCTTGCCTCACGCACGGCCGACGGAGACATCGCGGATCGGCGATGACCATTTCGTACTCCTGGATTGGGGAGCGACCGGCCGACCCTACAAAAGTGACTTGACTCGAGTTGTGGTGACCGGTAAGGTCACTTCAGAATTTGAAACAATCTACCGAACCGTCCTGTTGGCTCAGGAGCGAGCGATCGCGGCGATCCGCCCGGGCGTGCGCGCCCATGACGTCGATGCCGAAGCCCGCTCCGTCATCGAGCAAGCGGGTTTCGGCCGTTTTTTTGACCACGGTGTCGGCCACGGACTGGGCATGGAAATTCACGAGTCGCCCCGGCTCCGCAAGCAATCCGAGACCATCCTGCAGCCGGGCATGATCGTGACTGTCGAGCCAGGGATCTACCTTCCCGATTGGGGCGGTATCCGCATCGAGGACGATGTCCTGGTGACCTCCGACGGCTGCGAGGTCCTGACTCACCTGGCCAGGACCCTGGACTCGGTTCGTCTTTGAGAAGGACCGATCCGGCTCTTGAACCGAAGCGGCGATCAACGCCTGGCCCCGACCGGCCAGGGCAGCCAGACACGAATTGTCCGTCGATCGATCGCACGTGAAGAATCACCGGATGCTGGTTCCCGACAGACCAGGACGCTCGCTAGGCGGTTGCCTTGAAGCGGAGTGAAGGCATGGCAGAGAAAGCCCGCGATTCCAGTGATGAAGTGGACGTTCAAAAAATCCACTATCTCGTCCGCCTTATGAAGCGCTATGATCTGACCGACCTGAACATCAATGACGGTCATGTGCAGATCCGGCTCAAGCGGCGCGGCCCCGAGTCCGCAGCCCCGATTCACATGGCACCCATACAGGCGATCCCTGCGGCCGGAATGCACCCGGGTTCCCTGCCGGGCGCTCCTCCCACAGCGACGGTTTCCGCTCGATCGGAGGCTGCCGCCGAAGCGCCGAGCGGCCCCCAGACGATCGTCATCAAGAGCCCCATGGTCGGTACCTACTATGCCTCGAGCGCCCCGGATGTCGCTCCGTTTGTAACGGTCGGCTCCGTCGTCCAGCCGGACAGCACCGTCTGTATCATCGAGGCCATGAAGGTCTTCACCGATATTCCCGCGGGGGTCTCCGGCGCGATCGCCGAGATCCTGGTCAAGAACGGACAGGCCGTGGAATTCGATCAGCCCCTGTTTCGGGTCATTCCGGCCTGATCTGATCGTAGGCGGCCTGCTGCGGCGGCGGGAAGGCAGAAGCCCGGACGCCTGGCGAGATGCCCCGAGACTGACCGGACCCTTGAGCCTGACGGCCGATCCTGATCGACGACTCCGAAACATTGATAAAACTACACAAATGAGGTGATGTCTTTCGATGTTTCAACGGATCCTGGTGGCGAACCGTGGTGAAATCGCGCTCCGAGTGATTCGGGCCTGCAAGGAGCTGGGCATCGAGGTGGTCGCGGTCTATTCCCAGGCCGACCGCGACGCGCCTTACCTGCAGCTTGCCGATCGCGCCATTTGCATCGGTAAGGCCCCCAGCGCTGACAGTTATCTGAACATTCCCCGGCTGATCGCGGCTGCCGAGGTGGCCGACGTGCAAGCGATTCACCCCGGCTACGGCTTCTTGAGCGAGAACCCCCAGTTCGCCGAGATTTGCCGGAGCTGCAACTTCGAGTTCATAGGGCCGCCCCATGAGGCGATCCGCAAGATGGGCCTGAAAACCGAAGCCAAGCAGATCGCCGCCGCGGCCAAGGTGGCCTGCGTGCCCGGGTCCGAGGGAGCCGTTGTCAGCGAGGCCGAGGCGCTGGGCCTTGCCCGTTCGATCGGGTTCCCCGTCCTGATCAAGGCGGCAGCGGGAGGGGGCGGCAAGGGCATGCGAGTGTGCCGCGACGAGGCCAATCTCGCAAGCGCACTGCAAATGGCTCGCAATGAGGCCGCGGCTGCGTTCAAGAACTCGAGTATCTATCTCGAGAAGTTTATCGATCACCCACGCCACGTCGAGGTTCAGATCCTGGCCGATTCCCATGGCAACGTGCTGCACTGCTGGGACCGCGACTGCTCGCTCCAGCGTCGGCACCAGAAGCTGGTAGAGGAGGCGACCGCCCCCACGCTGCCCCTGGAAGTCCGGTCCGAAATCGGCCAGGCCGCCGTCCGGCTGGCCCGGACCGTTGGCTACGTCAACGCGGGAACCTGTGAGTTCCTTGTCGATGCCGATAATCGGTTTTACTTCATCGAGGTCAACGCCCGGATTCAGGTCGAGCATCCCGTCACCGAGATGGTCACCGGCATCGACCTGGTCCAGCAGCAGATCCGGATCGCCGCGGGCGAGCCGCTGTCGTATCGCCAGGAAGACATCGTCACCCGCGGCCACGCGATCGAGTGCCGGATCAACTCTGAGGACCCGGACAACGATTTTCGCCCCTCTCCCGGCAGGATCACGGCGCTGCGGATTCCCGGCGGCCCTGGCGCGCGCTGGGACTCGCACGCGCAAGTCGGGTACACCGTGCCACCCAATTATGACTCCCTGCTGGGCAAGCTGATCGTCCATGCCGCAACCCGGCTTGAGGCCATCGCCAGGATGCGCCGGGCACTTGATGAACTTGTTGTCGAGGGCGTCAAGACGACGATTCCGCTGCATCGCAAGACATTTCGCAACAAGGATTTCATCGACGGGCGGGTGGACACGACCTGGGTTGAGCGCGTGCTCATTCCCCGGCCAAATTGAGCGCAGTGCCAATCTCGATCCGTGATGGCTCGCGGAGGGGACTCTCAAGGCTCTGGATTGTTGGCCTCCCCCGGTTCTCCTTGGTAGGTTCGAAAAGGTCCTTCAGACCGGGCTTGCATCCGCGTGGCGGAAGAACAAGAGCCGGCAATCGCGTGCGTCGCCAGCCGTTCCACCCATTTTTCCTATCGGACTTGCTTTATGAACGTCGGTGTGCTCACGGGTGGCGGGGATTGTCCGGGGCTCAACGCAGTGATCCGCGCCGTGGTCCGACGGATCTCCATCGCGGGTGGGCACTGCGTGGGTATCATCGAGGGCTGGCGCGGCCTGGTCCGTAATCTGACCACGCCGCTGTCGGTCGAGGTGACCGACGACATCGTCGGCCTCGGGGGGACGATCCTCGGTTCGTCCAGAACCAATCCTTACAAGAACCCCGAGACCGACCTGATCGCCTTACGCAAGAACTTCGGGGCTCTCGAACTGGATGCGCTGGTCGTGATTGGCGGCGACGACACCCTGGGAGTCGCCGTCCGCCTCTACAACGACTTTCAAATGCCGGTTGTCGGCATTCCCAAAACCATCGACAATGATCTGGCCCTCGCCGATTTCTCCTTCGGCTTCGATACCGCCATCAACGTGGTCACCGAAGCCGTCGATCGACTGCGCACGACCGCCGAGAGCCACCGCCGCATCATGGTCGTCGAGACGATGGGTCGGAACGCCGGCTGGATCGCCTGCTTCGCAGGCATGGCCGTCGGCGCTGACTATATTCTCGTCCCGGAGGTACCCATTGATTTGCCCCACCTGGTCGGCGTGCTCACCCGGCGCCGCGCTGCCGGCAAGAAATGCGGCCTCGTGATCGTCGCGGAAGGGGCAAAGTTTCCCGACCAGGAACCACTGGCACTCGACCTTCCTCCCAATCCTTTCGGCAACCTCCGGCTGGGAGGCATCGCGGGAGTCATCGCCGAGGCGATCAAGGAACAGACCGGGATTGAGACCCGCAGCGTCGTCCTCGGGTACCTGCAGCGCGGCGGATCTCCCACTGCCCTCGACCGCGTGCTCGCAACCCGCCTGGGCCTCGCCGCCAGCCGGCTCGTGCTCCAGCATCGATTCGGCACGGTCGTGACCTACCAGGGAGGACGGATCATCGATTCCGCGCTGACAGCAAGCGCCGTCGCAACCCAGTCTCTCGATCTCTCCTACTACGATGAAGCGGCCGCTTTCTTCTACTGAATCCCGATTCTTTCCTTGCCCATGTTTCCTGAGCGTTAAGGTGCACTGAAGTGGTTGCCAAATTCCTGGGGAAACCGTTTTTTTCGTGAAAAGAGGCTTCGGGGATTTGACCCGTGGGTTGAGCGTTGATACGATTAATTTACCTCCAGTCACCGGGGCTTGACCACGACGGCCGGGGTGAGATGCCAGCTGGCATCTCACCCCGGCCGATGGTATCGGCGAGACCCGGTGAATCAGTGGTGAGGCAGCGGCGTGAGAATGAGGACGCCGGGTTTGGGGTCTTTGACAATTCGGTGGATTGCACTCGTCAGCCAGAAAACGAGAAAGCAAGCAAGAACGAGATGGATGAGGCAATCATCCGTCGCGTTGTGAGGAACCCTTGAGGGAAGCCGGCGTGTGAGCCGCCATTCCGGGGCGCCGCGGTCT
>JAFAHT010000227.1 GCA_019237095.1 Planctomycetaceae bacterium | reverse complement strand
GAGGACTGGCGGAACCGGGACCGCTGGTCGTCCTACGAGGCGGCGGCGTGCGAGATGATCGAGCGGACGGGGACGGAGTCGTCGCCGTGGATGTTGGTGGAGGGGAACAACAAGGAGTGGGCGCGGGTCAAGGTGTTGAAGGAGGTGATGCGGCGCGTGCGCTCGGCCCTCAAGTAGTGTAATCTTCATCGATAAGTTGCACGAAATCTTCGGAGATATTTCGCACTCTCGCCCTCTGGGGCCCCTTGGTTACGGGTCAGCGGAGTAGCCAGCGCGCCAGGTTGAGGTAGAGCAGGATGGTGATCACGTCGGCCCCGGCCAGTGCGATGGGCCCGGCGGCGACACGGGGTTCCAGCCGCAGCAACCGAAGCACGAAGGGCAAGGCTGTGCCCATCATCGCGGCACCCGCGACGCCCCCGCAGATGCCGCCCAGGAGGCACAGGGCGAACCGCGCCTGTCCGAGCCAGATCAGCCCGACCAGCCCGACCGCGGCCCCGGCCGCCAGCCCGAGCATCAATCCCGTGGCCAGTTCGTCTGCAAGCCTTCCCGGGATCATCCTCCACGACGGCGGCTGCCCGTGCAGTACCTGCAGAGCCAGGCTCACCGACTGGCTGCTGACACTCTCCGCCAGGTTCAGCACAACGGGGATGAAGAACGCGAGCGCCACCACACGGTTCAACTCGTCCTTGTAGGCACTGGAGAGGAACGCCGCCAGGATGCCGGCCGCGAGGTTGCAGCCCAGCCAGGGGAAGCGCCGGCGGAAGGAACCTAGCGGTGATCTGTCCCGCGCCCCGTCGACCGGTACGCCAAGGAGCTGGAACAGGTCGTCGCGTACCCTCCCATCATCGAGCTGAGTGGCCTTGTCGGTGTACAGCTCGACGTCCACGACGCCGAGCAGGTGCCGTTGATCATCGACCACGGGAAAGGCGAGGAAGCGATGCTGGATGAAGAACTCGCACGCCTCCAGCACGGTCGTCCGCGCCGGCAGCGCGACCACCCGGCGCACCATGATCTCGGCCACCGGCTGTTCCGGCAAACCGAGCAACAGCCGACGCGTCGGCACCACTCCTTCCAAGCGACCTTCGTCGTCCACGACGTACAGGTAGAGGATCCGTCCCGGCGGAGGGTGCTGGCGCAGACCCTCCAGCGCCTCACTCACCGTCTGGCTCACGAGGATCCGTGCGAAATCCTTGTGAATGTGCCGGGAGACCGGGTCATTCAAATCGACCTTTGCCAGCGAGGTCGCCAAAGTACCGGCTCCTTTCGCGAAGCGGTGAAGCTAATGCCCAGATCGTCAGACAAAGAACGCCGACGCCAAGCAGGGATCGGAATTACCATTGTACCAGGAGCTGCTCCAACGTTCCCTGGCCGAGCTCGCGCGCGATGCGCCGGGCTGAGTCGTGGCGCCGAGGGGGCGGGGTTCAGCGGGCGCAGACGATCGAAATCGTCACCGTCTATAAGGAGCGTAGACACTGGCCACGCACTTTCATCCGGGATAAATTGGGGGGCCTGGGATGCCAACTTGCTGTTTTGATGACGTCACCAAGACGTCTACAGATACCTCAGATTCCTGGTCTTTCCCAATCTTGAGTGCCCGGCCAAACCTTTGTGTCGTAAACTCAGTATGTCGGGATCGTGCGGATGATCTTTGACAAATCGGTGTGTGACGCAGACCCGCGCGTCGCCCAAGCGGAAGGGCGGCGCACGGCGTGTGTTCTTTGACACGCGGAACCAACCCGCTTGATCTGAGGGTCGTGCAAGTCTTGCGGAATAACCAGGTAATATGGGCTGGCGAAAGCTTGACGGTTCGTAGCGGTGCCAGGTTCACCTCGGATTGACTGAACAGCATGCGGTTCGGGCCAAGCGGTCGTCAAAAAAGCGCCAAACAAAGCCAATTTGGAATCGACGCAAACCTCGTCACCTCAGAAGGTTGAATTAGGATTGACCGGTCCGGCGGGGCGAAAACAAAGTGGGCCATGTGGGAGTTGAAAACCGGGGACACTTGCATCCATGCGCGGACGTTTCCGAGGCCCGCTCAGCGAAGCTGGTGCGTGCATGCAACAGTCCTTGAGTGGGTCTTCGGGCCAGGAGCCACCTCTGTCGTGCGGGATCACGTCTCGCCTTGCTGGTATCAGGGGAGGTCCCCAAGGGGCCGTATCTGACGTGGGTGATCCGACAGAGCGCCTAACTTTGTTACCGGCTT
>JAFAHT010000223.1 GCA_019237095.1 Planctomycetaceae bacterium | reverse complement strand
GAGGACTGGCGGAACCGGGACCGCTGGTCGTCCTACGAGGCGGCGGCGTGCGAGATGATCGAGCGGACGGGGACGGAGTCGTCGCCGTGGATGTTGGTGGAGGGGAACAACAAGGAGTGGGCGCGGGTCAAGGTGTTGAAGGAGGTGGTGCGGCGCGTGCGCTCGGCCCTCAAGTAGTGTAATCTTCATCGATAAGTTGCACGAAATCTTCGGAGATATTTCGCACTCTCTCCGCGTCACGTCGCCTGAAAGAACCTGGCCATGACGTCGCCAGGCAGCCAGGCTTGGGTGTCAAAACCCGGTGCTGTGCTGAGGCAGCCAGGCGGTAGGGACAGCCGATCCGCTTGAGCGGGGGACCGAAGGGGACATTGTGAATTGAGGGGACCGAGGGGAACATTGTGAATTGTGAAAGCGATCCAGGCAAATTGGGCAGTTTATCTGTGTCTTCCTATTCCTCCCATTCTATGATGGCAATTCACTATGTCCCCCTGGCTCCCCCATTTCTTATTCATTTTCACATGCCGTTCTTATCACTAAATTCTTTATATGAATTTTACATCCTCTTGCCCTTGATTCTGACGATGAGCGTTAATACCATTCCTGTCGGTTCGAGTGATCGGACCCTTCGTCAATCTAGCCCGGTCGCGAAAGAAGAAAGGAGTTTCACTAATCATGTTTCCCCTCATGGATATTTTTCAGCATTTAACCCAGGATTCTCCCAGTGGGGAGGGTCACTTGTTGGTGTCGCTTACCGAACAACCTCTGAGCCGTTTCGAGGTAACCCAGATTACTCGACAGGGGACTTCCTTGGTCCTGCAATGTCAACCCGCGGAAAACGAGAACGATTCCGAGACTCCTTCCCCCCGGGATGAGTCCGACCATGTGTTCTACACGGACGATGGTGCTGAGCCTATGTCTCGTCATGATCCTCAGCGGTTCTACGAGGATCTGCGTTAACGTCCACGACCCTGTTATGGCCGCCTCCTTCAGGGATGTGCCATGGTCGAACCGTACACCATAGGGCCAGATCACCTCTGGGGGGAGCAATCCCCCCAGAGCTGTCCCAAGGTTTGATGAGCGACCTCACCGCATCTTGCTCGTCGTCTTACGATTTCACTCGCCGCGTTGGCGTCGATACAGGTCTTAGGGAGTTAGGGAGTTAGGGAGCGAGGGAGAGGGAGTTCCGGGGACACCATACCTAACTCTTGACGCGCGGTTGTGGCCGGGTTAGTTTCCCACCATGGCTCGATTGGCGCGTGTGATAGCTCCTGGCATGCCCCACCATCTCACCCAGCGGGGAAACCCCAGACAGCAGACGTTCTTCGGTGAAGAAGACTACCAGCACTACCTCGAGCTCATGGCGCAATTCTGCCGCGCAGAGCATGTCGCGATCTGGGCATATTGCTTGATGCCCAATCATGTTCACCTGATCGTTGTCCCGCAGTCCGCCGCGAGCCTGCGTCGCGCCATCGGCGAGGCACATTGCCGGTACACGCGGCGGATCAACTTCCGGGAAGGGTGGCCAGGGCACCTGTGGCAAGGCCGCTTCGCCTCGTTCGTCATGGATGAAGACCACCTCCTGACCGCGGCGCGGTACGTGGAGCTCAACCCCGTGCGCGCCGGATTGGTCCAGGCACCAAGCCGTTATCGCTGGAGCAGCGCGGCGGCTCACCTGAGAGGGCGTGATGTTTGGCCATGTCAAGGCCAACCTTGCAGCGTGCCAGCACTGCCCTCCACCTCATCTAATCTTCCCGTCGCGAGAGCACGTCGAGTACGGTCGGTCCCTTCCGTCCGAGCCTGGGGAAAAAGTAACCGTAGCACGCGACCGCTTGCTCACGATACGGGGGGTAACGCATCAGGATCTCGTGCGCCCTTGCCAGGTTGTAGTGCGGCATCAGGCCAAAGACGTGGTGAGTGAGGTGATAGTCCTGGCCGTAGGGGAATACGGCCCAGTTGAAGATGGGGTTGCAGTGGAAGTTCCTCGAGTGGCTGAATTCACCGTCGGCCGGGGCATTACTGTGGTGGGCGATCTCGCGAAGCTGCATGAAGAACGCGTAGAAGGTCAGGAGCGGGATGACCCAGAAAAGGAAGAAGATCGGCCACGACCCGGTCAGATGGACGAACGTCAGCATCGGCAGCCAGTACGCGCCCCGCAAGCAGCGGCCAACCCGAAATCGGTACACGCAGCGCGGCTCGCGGAACCCGGCGGTCACGTTGGCATTCTTGGCCTGTCCAAACAGGTAGTTCAGAAGTGATGGCGGCCAGATCGAGAGCACGACGTAACGGTACCAGAACGTTGCCTTGCTCATCGGGAACGGATAGCGGTCCTCATCGAAATGAAGGCGGGGTACGTCCGGGTCGCGCCCGGCGTCGTTGAGGAACTGATGATGCCCCAGGTGAGTGACCCGGAACCGCTGGGTCATGGCCATGAGCGGGAACATGCAGAGCAGGTCCGAGACCAGCTCGTTGGCCAGCCGGTTCTTGAACAGGGCATAGTGGGAAGCCTCGTGGCCCAGTCCGGAGAGCCGATGCTGAAAGGCCGCGATCACCGCTACCCCGAACACACTCGAGGGGAGGAATCCGGCCGTCGGCTGACGACCTGAGGACCAGGCGCTATACAGCCAGGCACATGCGGCCAGCGAGCCGATCAATCCGACGTATTCGCCCAGGATGTAGAAAGCGCTCGTGAAATTATTGGCACGCAGCAGTGGAATCAGCCGATGATGCGCCTGGTCCCAGGTCAGGTCGCTCGAGCACGGCTCGGTCATTGTGTCCGCCATGGGCTAGGACTCCAGCCTCCTGGATTTGCGGAATGATCCCAATCCGATGATAACGCGAATCCGACCCAGAATTTCTTTGCTGCTCTCCCATTTTATCACACGATGATGTAGAGTTTAGGTTGTTTGCCGGGGTCGGGGAAGGTTTGTCGGCTCCTTATCGAGCGGACGGTGGTGGAGAAGGGTCAGCGATGAGTGTTGGCGAGAAGAATGGCAGGCAGGTCACCCACTCGGCGGTGCTCAGCTTGAGCGAGGATCAAGGGAGCACTCTCACGCTCGAAACGCTCAGCCTTCGCGGCTGGAAATCCGACCTGATCACGGAGTTGAATCGATCGGCAGTGAGGAAGCGACTTTCCATCGCAATGGCGGGCGTGGCGTGCATCAATCTCGCCACCTTCATTATCTGCCAGGCCATCTATGTTCCCAATGGCCGCGCAGACTTTCGGCATCCACTCTTGTGGCTTCTGGAGCTGGTAGCGATCCTGGCATTCTTGAGAAAATCGCTGGGACGTGGCTGGATTCGATCATCGACTGCCATCAACTTGGTGGCCAAGCTCTGGACAACGTTTCTCATCCTGTCCTTCAACCTGGTGACGCTCAACTCGCTCACGGGCTTCGGTCTGGCATGGTACAAGCCGGTCTGGGCGACCCTGAGCACGTTCCTGTTCGCGTCCCTGGCCTGGGTCTTCTCACCTTGGTTTTTTGTGCCGGCGGTGCAGATGTGGGCGACCGGGCTCTTGATGGTCAACTTCCCGCACTGGGCTTTCCTGATCTATGGCGTTTCCTGGTGGTTGGCGCTCATGGGCATAGCCATTGACTTGCGGCGGATAGAACCGGTCGGGTGTTGAGCGGTCGCGATTGATGCCATAGTTATAGACGTCCAACATCGAGCGCTTCTTCTTGTTCTGAAGCTTCAGAGCTCAGGTCCTGGGCCCTTCGGTGGACCATCGACTGACTGGCGGCCAGCAGCGGACTCGATCTGCGCGTCGTACCGCGGATTGTCTCAAGGCCCGATAGGCAAAATACACGGTACCGCCGCGGGCGTCCACGATGCAGTCACGACGGCCTGCCAGGCGCCCTTGCCGGACGTTGCGCAACGATTGGTGCTTCTACTGCGGAAGGCGGATTTGCGTGAACGCTCTGCCACGACTGAAGTCGTGCAGCTTCTGGGCAACGCATGCCTTTCCCAGACTACGTTAGCGCCCAAGGACCCGTTCCGATCCTGTGAACCCCGATGGATCCTGTGGTTTTCTCTCTTCTCCGAAGAGCCGCACCGGGTGACCTCCAACGACCTTGTGGGTGCGCCTGGAGCAATTCCGGCCGCATGGTTGGCGACTGTCTCACGACGTTGCCACTCGGTTGATGTTTTCCAGCGGGGCCGATTCCTTTTCCCCCGCCAACCGCTGACATCCCCATTACCAAAGAGCCAACCCAAGTGT
>JAFAHT010000113.1 GCA_019237095.1 Planctomycetaceae bacterium | reverse complement strand
GATGAAAAAACCGTCTGGAAACCACTCTGGCGTCGCCACCGTGGTATGTCACCGGAGCACAGGCGCTCGGCGCAGCTGCGCGGAAAGCCAAGGCGGCCTCGGAGAGAGGCCGGAAATCATCCCGCCGCGCAGCGGCTTACTTGAACTCAACGCAAAGGTCGACTTTCCAACCCCGGCGGGCCCGCCGAGAAAATTGAAAGAGCCTCGTGCCCCCCCGGTCCCCTGTTGCTTGAGGAACAGGGCGCAGGTTTAATCACCATCAAGGCACAACCGGACGAAACGTCGAGACCAGGGCGTCGCGACGCGTCCGGGAGACCGCTCTTGGCAGCGTCTCGAGGGCACGTCCTCGAGGGCTGGCTCTGGTGCGAGGAAGAGCGTCCATGACACCCCGCGAGCGCGTCTTGACCGCCTGGCCGTCTACGCGGCCGAGCGATAGCGCTGATGATCTTTCGGGACCCGAGGCGGTGCGATCAGGAGCCGAAGTCGAAACGGACTTCGCCCCCCTCCAGTCTCAAACGCGCCTCAAACGGCTTACCGGACCTCGACACGAAGCCCTTGAGCACCGGGCTGCGACCCTGTTTCAGGAGCGCCTGGGCCGTGCGCGCCGTAATTCGCTTGCCGGCGATGGTTTTCCAGATCGCAAACTTGCAGCCACGCTGCCAGCCGCTGCAGCCGTAGCTCTTTGCCTGATCCAAGACCTCCGAGCCGCAGAGGGGGCATGGGCCCATCGTGACCGGAGCGAAGCCCGACGGCCGTCCTCGGGACCGAGCCTCTGCCGACTCGTCGGAGGCCTTTTCGCGCCGCTGCGTCCGTGTCCGCCTGCCGGCTGACCGGAATCCCGTCTCACGTGCCCGCTGCCACTGCCCCCCGACCGGAATCGGGATCTCCGTCAACTCGCCGTTGTCGAGCAACTGGAGGACGACTTCGCCTGACTCCTCGAACACGAGGGGCCCGAGCAAGACGCGTCGCTGCAAGAGCTGTCGGATCTGGTCGTCCTCGAGAGCGTGGCCCTTGTATTCTCGCCACAGGACGAATGGGCAGCCTTCCCGCCACCCGGAGCAGCCGAAACCTCGCTTCCCCGCGATCACCGGACGACCGCAACGCGGGCAGTCGCCGAGCCGCCCCTCGTCGATCGACGTCGCTTCGCCGCAACGGATCACTTCACCGGTGTACCCGACGATCTCGGCCATGAACCGACGAGGGTCCAGGCCGCCGCGCTCGACCTCACGCAGCTTCGCTTCCCACTCGCCGGTCAGCTCGGGGCTCTTCAGACCCCGGTCCTGGACCAAGGCTACCAGGTAACGGCCCAGGTTCGTCGCCAGCAGTGTCTTCTTCTCCCGCGTGATGTAGCCCCGCTTCAGCAGGGTCTCGATAATGGCGGCACGCGTCGCGGGCGTGCCCAGGCCCTTCTCCTTGAGCACCTCCTTGAGCTGCTCGTCCTCGACCAGCTTGCCGGCCGTCTCCATCGCCCCCAGCAGGCTTGCCTCGGTATAGGCCTTCGGCGGCGCTGTCTCGCTCCTCCGGACAGTCGGCTTGTGCGGGCCACTCTCGCCGGGGCGGAACTCGGGCAAATCCTGTTCGTCCTCACTATGTCCGTCATCGCTGCGGGGGTAGAGTGCGGTCCAGCCCGGCTCGAGCACTCGCACGCCTCTGGCCCGGAACGGCACCCCGTTTGAGACTCCGGAGACGGTCGTCACCTCCTTGACGCAGGCCGGGTAGAAGGCGGCGATCAGGCGGGTGACGACGGCGTCGTAGACCTTCTGGTCAATTGGCGAGAGGGCCCCTGGCAGCTTGCCGGTGGGGATGATCGCGTGGTGGTCCCCAACCTTGGCGTCGTTGACAATCCGCCCGGTGAAGGTCAGGGCGCCGAGATCCAGCTTGCCGATCTCGTCCGGCCGGATGGCCCGGAGGTCCTCCAGGATGCGGGGGATCTCGGCCTTCATGTCCCCGCCCAAGTAGCGCGAGTCGGTCCTCGGGTACGAGACGAGCTTGGCCTCATACAGCATCTGCGCCGTCTTCAGCGTCGCATTAGCCGACAGTCCAAAACGCCGGTTCATGTCCCGCTGGAGTTCGGTCAGATCGTGGAGTTGCGGCGGCTGGACTCGCTCCGGCTTGCGTTCGACGCCCAAGACGTCGAAGGGTTGTCCTTGCACGCGCCGCAGCACCGACTGGGCGTCCTCCTCCCTGACGAAGCGGTCGCCCGCGAACTTGAAAACGACATCGCGGTATCGGGTCAGCAGTTCCCAGAACGGCTCGGGCTTAAAGCCGCGGATCTCGTCATCGCGGCGGACGATCATGGCCAGCACCGGCGTCTGGACCCGGCCGATGCTCCAGAGCAGGCCACCGGTGCGGTAGCGGACGGTGTAGTAGCGGGTGGCGTTCAGGCCGACGACCCAGTCAGCCTCGTTGCGGCACCGGGCCGCCGCGTACAGCGCGTCGTAGTCGGACAGCGGCCGGAGGCGGCCGAAAGCCGCGCGGATCGCCTCGCGAGTCAGCGAGTTGAGCCACAACCGCCGCGCCGGTTTGCCCGCGCAGCCGGTCAGCTCAACGATGTAGCGGAAGATCAACTCGCCCTCGCGGCCGGCATCGGTGGCTGCGATCAATTCATTGGCGGAGCGGAACAGGCGGCGGACGACCGCCAGTTGCTTGCCGGCCCCCTTCTCGGCGAGGGGCTTGAGCCCGAACCGCTCGGGCACGAACGGCAAAGTCTCCAGCGACCACTGCTTCAGGGCCGGGTCGTAGTCCTGCGGCTCCTTGAGGGTGACCAGGTGGCCCAGGGCCCAGGTGACCTGGTAGCCCCGGCCCTCGTAGTAACCGTCGTGCCGCTGCGTGGCGCCGAGGAAGGACGCCAGCTCACGGGCGACCGATGGCTTCTCGGCGAGCACGACCCTCATGCGACCCTGGCGTCGGCCATCTCTCCGACACCCCTCCCACATCGATCGGCGTCCGCTGCGTGGGAGCGGGCTCGTGACTCCGAGGAGGCGGTGAACCCGGTCCCGGCCAACCTAATCATCGTGACCGTTTGCTATTGCAGTATGCGGGCTACGTGACATTCTCCCCTCGGGTGATCAGGTCAGGTCCGTGAAATAAACCGGTTGCCGGCGATGCAGAAGCGCAGCGGCTTGTGGGCCCATTCGCCCGAGTAATCGACCCCGACGCGTGGCCGGGCCTCGATCTCGAAGTGGCCGGCAAGATTTGCGGGCTCGGCCAGGACGAGCTCGCCTGTTGTGAGGTCGTGCCCGTTCCAACGGCGGTCAATGCCCAGAGCGCGGCAGAGCCGGCCAGGACCGCTCGCGGAGGTGTCGATGTTGCTGACGGGTTCGAGGGCGCGGAGAAGTACCGCTGAGGCATGGTCGCCAGGGCCGGTCACGACGTTCAGGCAGTGGTGCATGCCATAGATCAGGTAGACATAGGCATGACCGGGCGGGCCGAACATGACCTCGGTGCGCGTGGTGCGGCCGCGCGCCGAGTGGGCAGCAAGGTCGTGCGGGCCCAAATACGCCTCGGTCTCGACGATCCGCCCGATCTGACGGCGGTGATCGACGCGGCGAACGAGGAGCTTGCCCAGGAGGTCCCGAGCCACACACGCGGCGTCACGATCGTAAAAGGCTTTTGGAAGGATCTGCATGAGAATCATCGTACCAGACGCGCGATGGTCTGGCTTCCCATCGGGGGGTCGTTGAGTGCGGCTCATCGCCAATTCTTGCTTCCGGGGTCCGGCAGGGTTACGCTGAGCGCGGAATGAGCAGAGGGTGTGCGGTTGGTGGATACCAACCGCAATGCCTCCATCGCATGATGCCTACGCCCTTGACGGCATCATTGGCCATGCGGGATCGCTATCCCCCAAAAGGCTCGGTTATGTTATGGTTCGCATGGCGGCACGTCGGATGCATTTCTCCTGATCAGTCTGGGTCGGGAGCGGATCGGCATGACTGAAACGACGAGGACGATGGAACCGGGTCTGTCGCGACGATCGCGGGAGGTTGCCGGGGGACGCTCTCGGCTCGCGGTCGCAGTACCGCCCAGGGCGCAACCACTGGTCGCCCCGGCGCCTCGGTCGGCGATGTTCTTTCCTCTGGTTGTCCTGGTTGCTGTGCTGCCTGGCATGGTCGCGCTCAACTCTTGGGACCTGACTCCTCCCGGGCCGTTGTGGGGACTGCGTGCCCTGGCGGTGCTGGACGGTCTGGCCATCGACCAGGTTCCCGCGGCGATCACGATCAAGCCGTCCGGAGAGTCGGCGGCACTTCGAGCCCTTTCGTTCCAGCCCCCTCTCTACGCCTGGCTGGCCGCGCTCGGAATGAGGCTAACCGCGGACCTCGATCCGCTGGCGAGTGTGCTTCCCAGTTATGTGGCCGGCGTCCTTGTGGTCGTCCTGGTTTACCTGCATGGGCGGGCCTGGCGAGGGGGCGGCATGGGGCTGGCCGCGGCGCTGCTTGTCGGGTTCAACCCCAATCTGCTCTTGAGAATGCAGGAGGCGACGCCGACGACGCTGGCCGTGGCCGGCGCGATGGGGGCCCTGCTCTGTTACGGTTGGCACCAGCGCGCCGAGGAGGAATCGGTATGGCGCTGGCCTTGGGCTGGTCCGGTCTTCTGGGCGGTCGTCGGAGGCCTTTCTCTTGGCCTCTCGCTGCTGGCCCTGGGAGGATTCGGGCTGATCGTGATCCCGGTGGTGATCTTGCATCAGGCTTATCTGCGGCTCGGATCGACTTCACCGCCGGTTTCCCGCTCACGCGCCAGGTTCCGCTGGCTGGACTGGTGGCGAACCGCAGGGGTGATCGATGGTCTGCTGGCCCTGGCGATCGCCTTGATCGTGGCACTTCCCTGGCACATCCGGATGGTCCAGACGCATGGCTGGGAAGCCTTGACCGGGCACGAGTTCCGATCCTGGGGAATGACCGGCGCCGAGGCTGCTCTGCTGGTTCGGCTGTTCGAGCTGGCGCCGGTTACCCTACCACTGGGAATCTACGGTGCCGCGCGGGCCATTCGCCTGGCCCTGATCGATGAGAACAACACGCCCGAAACGATGGGCGGATCGCTCTGGGTGATCTGGCTGGCCGTGGCGGCCCTGGCGCCGGCGTTCTGGCCCAGTGGTCCCCGCGGCGCCTTGGATTTTTTCCTGCTCATACCGCTGGACTTGCTGGCCGCGGTGACCGTGGCCGACCTGGTCAACCGCCGTGTGCCGGTTCGCACCCTGATCATTCTTGCCCCGGCGACGGCCATGACGGTGGCCTGGTGGGCCAGCGAGGATTTGCAAGGGGCGGTTGACGACCTGATGCACGGCCGGGCCGACGCCGCCACAGCCCTGGGCTTGCACCTGGCGCTCGATCTCATCTTGCTGTCGATCTGGTTCACCCGCAGGCTCGATCGGTGGGCCCGTCGCCGTGACGATCGTCAGCGCTGCGTCCTGGCGTTCTTCCTTCTTACGATCCTTGCGATCACGGTCGGCACCGGCGTGCAGGAGGTCGTCTTTCGCCACAGTGAGACCCATGACCTCTTGACCCTCCGCACCATGATCTTGCGGCGCAATCGCGAACGTCCCTTCGAGCTGCTGGCCGTGGTCGGGCCCGAGGTCGTCCCCGCCGCGCCCGGCTCCACCGCTGCACTTGGGCGGCGCCCAGGGGAGCAGTACACCGGAGGTTGGCTGCGGTTCATCCTCCGCACCGCTCTTCCGCATCTGCCGCAACGCGATCTGAACAACATCGATGAGCTGCTGGCGCTTCCGGAAGGCCAGCGGCTGATCATCTTCACCGGATCGGGCCAGCGACTCTCCTCCGCGGCAAAGTCCAAGCTCGGCCTCGAAATCATTCATCCTGGTCGAATGGGAATTCTTGATGCCTATGCGACGGCTCATAACCGACCACCGCGGCGCTAAGACCATTCACACGAGTTGACCCGAGCAATCTCGCGATTTAGGATCGAGGAAGGGTTGTGCGTTGCCCCGAAGATCGGCCTGTGCGAACTCGTCTCCACGCCAAACACCATTCCGGGATCTGGGGTATTCGATGATCGACTGGTCGAACGTCTTTGCCGAGTCGCTGTCGTACAGGGAGTTCCTCGACAGCCACGCGAACCAATCGCAGCGCGAGCGGTGGGACGCGATGCACGCGCGGTTTGCACTCACACCCGCGCAGAAAGGCCTGCTGAATGCGTTCACGCGCCGGATGCCGGTGATTTGCCTGGCCGGTGCCTGGTGCGGTGATTGCATCAACCAGTGTCCGGTCTTTGAACATCTTGCCCAGGCCGCCCCGGTCATCGAGCTGCGATTCCTCGATCGTGAAGCCCTGCCCGCAGTCCGGGAGGAGCTCATGATCAACGGCGGTGCACGCGTTCCCGTCGTCGTCTTCCTGAGTGAGGATTGGCAGGAGGTTTCCCGATACGGCGAGCGAACCCTGTCGATTTACCGCAAGCTGGCAGCCGACCAGCTCGGCCCATCCTGCCCGACCGGACTTGTACCTCCGACCGACGAGGCTCTGGCCACGATCACGGCCGAATGGCTGGCCGAGTTCGAGCGCGCGCACCTAGTCCTTCGGCTCTCTCCCCGGCTGCGAAGCAAGCACGGGGATTGAACTCACGAAAATCGGCTGGTGATGAACTGATCGTCGTGGGCCTGGATCCCGCTCAGATCTCGTAGCAACGCCCCTGGCGGAGGGGCTCGATCACACTCGAGGCCGCGTCGAAGTCGTCGGGCAGGTGAGTGAGTCGCATCCTGGAATGGAGGTCGGCGGGCAAGGCCGCCAGTTTTTCGTAGGGAGTGTGAACTCCGGAGTAGGCCATCGTCGTGGCCTCGTGGACGATCATGTCGGCGGGGGCAAGCCAGTCGATCAGGGTGGGGTCATAGGCCGTATCGGCGCTGAAGCCGAGAGTTCGGCCGCCGGCCTGGATGCGAAAGGCTGTTGTCGGAACCCCGTGAATGGTCCGCCGGCATTCGATGGAAAAAGGGCCGGAGGTAACAGGCCCCGCGTCGTCCAGATCGATCAGCTCGAAGTAATCGGCCAGTTGCTTGCGAACAGGCGGCGTGCAGGGCTGTGCCTGTGAGAGCTCCATTCCCCCGGCGAGCAGGCCGCTCCAGACCCGGGCGGAGACCTCGGGATGCATGAGCAAGCGAGCCCGCCGGCCCAGCGCGAAGAACGAGTAGAATCCGAAGTCCTCCAGGCCGCAGCAGTGGTCGGCATGAAGATGGGTCACGGCCACGGCGGAAATGCGGTCGAGATCGAGCGGAATCCCGGCTGCGGTCGATCCCTCGACGAGCATTTTCCGCACCGGATGGGGGCAGTCGATGAGCATCCAGTCGTGATCCACCCCCAGCGCCAGGCAGGAGGTGTAATGATGAGCTGTGAACGCCTCGCCGACGCCAAGGGGGATCAATCGTAATGTGCTCATGCCCTGCCCGCTTTGGGGGTTAGATCGCGCCCGCCTCTTCGACCTGTTTCACCTTGTGGAGGCTGGCCTTCAGGTAGTCGCGATTCAGGCGGGCGATGAACTCCAGGCGGATCTCCTTGGGACAGACCGCCTCACACTCTCCGTGATTGGTGCAACTGCCAAATCCTTCCTCGTCCATCTGGTCGATCATCGCGGTGGCGCGGCGGTATTTTTCCGGTTCGCCCTGGGGCAGCAAGTTGAGGTGCCCGATCTTGGCCGAGACGAAGAGCATCGCGGAGGCATTCGGGCAGGCGGCAACGCAGGCGCCGCAGGCGATGCAGGCGGCGGCGTCCATGGACAGCTCGGCAGCTTCTTTGGGCACGGGGATATCGTTGGCCTCGGGGGCATTGCCGGTCCGCACCGAGACAAACCCTCCGCTGGCGATGATCCGGTCAAAGGCGCTGCGATCGACCATCAAGTCCTTGACGATCGGAAAGGCTGCTGCGCGCCAGGGCTCGATGGTCAGAACGTCGCCGTTGCGAAAGCTGCGCATGTGGAGCTGGCAGGTCGTGGTGGCACGCCTTGGACCGTGCGCATCGCCGTTGATCACGACCCCGCACTGCCCGCAGATCCCCTCCCGGCAGTCATGATCGAAGGCGATCGGCTCCTTGCCATCGAGAATCAACCGCTCGTTGACCACGTCGAGCATCTCGAGGAACGACATGTCCGTGCTGATGTCGCGCGCCGGATAGGTCTCGAACCGCCCAG
>JAFAHT010000107.1 GCA_019237095.1 Planctomycetaceae bacterium | reverse complement strand
CCCCGTTCTCACGGTCCGCCCCTGCCAGACCACGTCGCGAGGCATGCCCACATTGACCGAGACGATTCGCACAGTCTGCTCCTTCGGTCAGCTTGGAGAGTGAGAGGATGGATAAGCCGACTGGCTCATCCTGTGTTCCGGGGGGTTTGGTCGGCAGACGATGGTTCTAAACGACTGTGCAGAAGACAGTTGGGGCGAGATGCGTGCCGCTCCCGCCTCCTCGCGTAAGCGCCTTCCGTGAAAGGAGTTGCGGCGAATTCCCAGTTGTAATCCCCCGAAACGCAGGATGAGCCAAGTCGAATTGTTTCCCGGTTGAGTCCAACGCGGTCGGCGATCTCGGCCGCAGAAACCACTTCGTCCGGCTCGATTCGCACTACGGTCAGTCCCACGCCAGCGGACTCGATTTGCCGAATTGCCGAGATGATTGCCCTAGCCGATGAGGAAGCCTCCCTATCGAATTCGGCAAAAAGCACTCCGTCACGACTACCGACCAGTGCGTCATCGCAGCCAGCCTCATACAGCGCATCGGCGATCTCAGGAGTCAGCTCGCTTGCGCCCTGCAGGACCAAACTAAACGAGTAAATACGCGGTGCGACACCGGCTGCGGCCTTCAGCCTCACCTCCTTCTTTGGAGTCTGCGGCATCATATGACTCCAAAATTGAGTGGGGGCGTCGGTCGACCGCCTGCCGAATCCGATGCGCGTGCCGATACGAGTCTCGCGGGGTCGACCACACGGAAACGCTGCAACTACCCCGCTGTCCATGAGGGCATCGCAAAATACCCCAAGCGTGTGCACCACCTCGAACGATAACCCAGCCCCGCGCTTTGGCATAGGCCACGGCGTCGGAGATCTCCTGATTCGGGTGCCGCTTCTTGGCCATGGGGGAAGGGCTCCAGCGCCGCGCGCAGGCAACCTCTAGCCCGATAGGCGTAATTTGCCCAAGGCTGGAGCAAACCTTGCACTAAATAGGGTCCAGCAGCCTTTTCACAAACCATTGTAGCCGAATGTTGGCAATTGTCAACACATGGTTTGCGCCGCGTACTTCGATGCCGTGCCGGCTGCGCGGGGAAACGCCGGCACGACTTCCGTTCCCGTCCGGCTTCCGGCCCCCACGACCGTGACGGCTCATTGCTCAGATGCTTCAGATCGGCTCGCGATGCCTTGGGCCGGTCGAACGTTGACCAAGCGAGCCTCATAATAGTCAAACGTACCGAACACGGAGTCGTTTGTCCAGTAGCCAGAGAGAATTGTGGGTGGCCCCAACGTCACTTGCCGGCGCCGAACGGGGTGATCAGCTTGAGCACACGGTTTCCGGCGCCGCCTTCCAGCCGCGACTGCACGTCCTGTAGCAGCCCGCGCAGACCCTTCATCAGATACGATACACGGAAAAAGTGCTCCGGGTCGCGGTAGACAGCAGGCACGTTCGGGTTTCCGTCCGTCTGTGGCCCAAGGTGGAGGGCGAAGATATCCTCGGAGAAGTCCTCAGCAAGCACGTCCGGATGCAGGGCGGCGACCTCGACCCACGGTTTGATTGGGCTGGAATTGCTCATGGCGTTCTCCGTTGGTTCACAGCCAATCCCGTAGCTCTTCGGGTCCCAGTTCGATGTCGCGGAGAATCTTGCGCAGCAGCCCAGGGCCGATGTCGCGGCCCTTGTGGACGGGAACAGTGGTCTGGCGCCCGTCCGGGTGCTCGAACTGCCAGTGGCTGCCCCTCGACTTGCGCAGCAGACGAAAGCCGATCCGTTCCAGGGCCCGGATCAACTCGCGCGGCTTCAGGATCGGCAGCTCGGAGGGGCTCAAACCGAGACCTCTACGCGCTGGACGCCGATGATCTCCGGCTGTTTCGGAATGCTTCTCTTCTTGGCTTTGAGGTCCTCCAGGCATGTAGCGATCACATCCTTGATATTCTCGATCACCTCTTCATACGTATTGCCTTGCGTGTAACAGGCCCGCAGGGCAGGACACTCCGCCACGTAGTAGCCAGACTCATCCTGTTCGATGATGACCTGAAAAACATGCTTTCGTTTGGCCATGCGGAAGTTCCTCATTGAAACAGAGTTTTTTGGCCGCGTTTGCGTTCAGCACGCTCAGTTGCCCTGAATACGTTTCTTCGACGACGCTTCGCCAGTTGGTGGCCAGCTTGGCGAGGGCGGCCATTTCGCCGGTGGGTGAGATGGCTGACATCTCACCGCCCTTGAGCACGGGGCCGGCCAGGGCCTGGACCACGAGACGCATCTGCTCGCGGTTTGGTTCGGCGTCGCGGAGGAACTCGGCCGACTTCACGGGGCAGTTTTCCATCAGCCAGAGCGTTCGGTGGAGGGCGTCGATCAGCGGCGCGGTTCGTCCCGTGTCGGTCTGAAGACCGAGCGTGTCGTCCTCGCCCCGCTCAGAGTAATCACGAGGGCGGTACTTGCCCTTCTTCTTCTCGACCAATGCCTTGAAGTTAAGGGCGTGGACGTCCCTCTCCTGGCCGATGCGGTGGATGCGGCCGATGCGCTGCTCCAGGCGGGTCGGGTTCCAGGGCAGGTCGTAGTTGATCATCAGCCGGCAGAAGATAAGGCCTGCTCTGTAGAAAACCTCTGTTTCCCATTCAAGATGGCTGATCTGAGATCCATCGGACCGCTTAAATTACAGTGTTCGCGCACCCGGTTACATCAACCAAACTGCACGGGAGTCAGGTTTTCTACAGAGCAGGACGGGAGTCTTTTCTGGGCTCATTGGTCTGGCTAAGGATAGCGCCAGGCGTTCCGGCAGTCAAGAAAAAGACTCCCCACCTGCTCTGTAGAAAACCCGCGAACTTCGGTGCGCCAGGCGTCGTAGTATGAGATGTGACCACGAGCAAATCCCCGCGCCGGGTGCTGCAGGTCGCCTACGACGACGCCTGCGAGGCGCTGCCGGCTCACCGCCACAAGTTCAGCCCCAAGAAGTTCACCCAGCACCAGCTCCTGGCCTGCCTGGTGCTCAAGGAGTTCCTGCGCACCGATTACCGCGGGCTCGCGGCGCACCTGGCCGATCACCCCGACCTCTGCCGCCAGATCAGCCTGGGGACCGTCCCGCACTTCACCACATTCCAGAAGGCCGCCGCCCGGCTCCTGGCGGCCGTCCCGGGCCGGAAGATGTTCGACGCCGTGCTCGAGCGGGCGCTGCGGGATCGCGTGCGCACGCGGCGCGTCCCGCTGGCGGCCGTCGACGGCACCGGGCTGGAGTCGCGGCACACCAGCCGGTACTACGTCAGGCGGCGGTCCCGCCACGGAGATACCGATCAGGTCACGACTTACGCCACGTACCCGAAGGTCGTCTTCGTGGTCGATTGCCGAAGCCACATGATCCTCGCCGCCGTGCCGGGGCGCGGCCCGGGGTCCGACCTGGTGCAGTTCGGGCGGGCGCTGAGCCAGGCCGTCGGCCGCGCCCGGATCGGTGCGCTGCTGGCCGACGCCGATTTCGATGCCGAGTGGGTCCACCGCAGCATCCGGTCGCATGGCATCCGCTCGATCATCCCGCTGGAGCGCGGGCGGCCCTCCGACAAGCCTCCGTCGGGCCGTTGGCGGAGGCGGATGAAGCAGCGGTTCGGCCAGTACAAGCGGAAGTACGGGCAAAGGTGGCAGGCGGAGACGGTCAACTCG
>JAFAHT010000050.1 GCA_019237095.1 Planctomycetaceae bacterium | reverse complement strand
CCGATCGAGCCGGTTCCCGGCCCCGAGTCGTATCCCATCCTGACTCCCGCGGGCATCGAGCCAGCCCACCCGGTGCAGCCGTGGCTGGAGCGGCGACAGTAAAGGAGCGGCGACGTGTCCGATTTCTTCGTTCGAGTTTCGCACTTTTCCTTCGTACAGAATGTCTGGATGATCCCGTGCTTGCCGCTCCTGGGGGCGCTCATCGCCGCGCTCGGTGCCCGCCGGCTGCGGTCGAGTTCCCATGTGCCGGTCGTGGCAGGCATTGTGCTGGCATTTCTCGTTTCCTGTGGCGCGCTCTTCTCGACAAACCCCACGGAGGCGCCCAGGGTGGCGGGGTGGCTGTCGATCAGCAACCTCGAGGTCCCCATCGAGTTCCGGGTCGACGGGCTGACGACGATGATGCTCTCGATGGTCACATTCGTCTCGTCGCTGGTGGCCATCTTCGCCGTGGGTTACATGGCCGGAGATCCTGGCTACCCCCGGTTCTTCGCCCTGATCGGTCTGTTCGTCTTCTCGATGACGGGACTTGTACTGTCGAACAACTATCTGCTCACCTATGTCTTCTGGGAAGGCGTGGGGGTTTGCAGCTACTTGCTGATCGGCTACTGGCACACGCGGCCGGCAGCCGCGACGGCGGCGCTGAAGGCATTCCTGGTCAACCGGATCGGCGACTTCGGCTTTGCGCTGGCCATTTTCTGGCTCTGGGCCGTGGTTCCCGGCCATGACCTTAGCTACGGGAACATCCTGAATGGATCGACCCTGGCCGCGCTGCCAGAGGCGGCCAAGCTTGGCATCCCGCTGCTCTTGTTCTGGGCCGCCACGGCCAAGAGTGCGCAGATTCCGCTTTATGTCTGGTTGCCCGACGCGATGGAAGGTCCGACGCCGGTCTCGGCCCTGATCCATGCCGCCACGATGGTCACCGCGGGCGTGTACCTGATCGCCCGGTCGATGCCGCTTATCGCCCTGGCACCCGGAGTCCAGGTGCTGATCGCGGTCACTGGCTGTGCCACCGCGCTGCTGTCGGCCTCGATCGCGCTGACGCAGAATGACCTCAAGCGGGTCATGGCGTACTCGACGGTCAGCCAGCTTGGCTATATGTTCATGGGCCTGGGGGCGGGCGTGAGCGATGTGGCGCAGCTTGCCGTGGTGGCCGCGATGTTCCACCTGTTCACGCACGCGTTCTTCAAGGCCCTGCTCTTCCTGGCTTCCGGCAGCGTGATGCACGCGATGGGCGACGTCATCGACATGCGACGGTTTGGAGGCTTGCGGCGCCGGCTGCCTATCACCCACCTGACCTTTGCCGTCGGCGGTCTGGCGCTCGCCGGCATCTTCCCCTTCGCCGGCTTCTTCAGCAAGGACGAGATTCTGCTGGCGCTCAAGTCGGCCTCGCATTCCGCCGCGGGGCAGGGGTGGGGATGGGTTTACCTGCTGATCTACTGGGTGGCCCTCGTGACCGTCTTGATGACGGCCTTCTACACCGCACGAGCCTACTTCATGACCTTCTGGGGACCCGAGAAGCTGCCCAGCCCGGATGATCCGGAGGCTCCGCGGACGGAGCCAGGCTCCGGACACGGCGACCATGAGCCGCACGGGGCGAGCCAGGACGAAACACACGGGCACGATCACGTGGGCGAGGAGTCGCCGCTGGTCATGACGTTGCCGCTCGTGATCCTGGCCGTGTGCGCGCTGCTGGCCGGTATCGTCTTCGGGCCGACGCCCCGGTTCGAGGTGCTGGCTCGTAGCATCTTCGGGTTGACGCACCCGTTCGAGCATCATCTGCAAAAGACGTTTGGATGGGAATTGCTGGGCCACGGCGAGCATGGTTTCGACCTGGCCACCGCGGGCATCAGCACGGTCGGCGGTCTGCTCGGCATCGGCCTGGCTTGCTGGTTCTACGCCACGGAGAGCTCCATTCCCGGCTGGCTCGCCACCCGGTTCCGATCGCTCTACGAGGCCTCTTTCAACAAGTTCTACGTGGACGAAGTTTACGACTGGGTTGTGGTCAAGGCCACCTGGGCGCTGGCCAGGATCTGTGAATTCCTGGATATCTACCTGGTGGACCAGCTTGTGATTGGCATCGCCAAGCTGCCCCGCAAGCTCGCCAAGGATCTTCTGGCGGGCTATCAGAACGGCTTGATCCAGTTTTACGCGGCGGTCTCCGCGCTCGGCGTGGCCGTGCTGCTGTTCATCTTGCTCCTGTTCTGAACGTTCTCCCCGGAAACAGCGACGCTGACGAGGAATGATTGATGGCGACACTCCTGGCGATCACGGTCCTGCTTCCTCTGCTCGGCAGCCTGGTCTTGATTCTGGCGCCGCGGCTGGACAGGAGTGCGGCACGGAACATCGCTCTGGGCTGCACGCTGGCCACGATGGCGTTCAGCCTGATCCTCCTGGCTTCCTTCCGGACCGGCGTGCTGACTCCGCAATTCGCCTTCGAGCCCCAGGCGGGGACTTACGGTCTGCGCTGGCTGGCACGGCCCGACATCCGCTTTGCATTCGGGCTCGACGGCCTCTCCCTCTGGCTGTTCCTGCTCACGGCCCTGCTGATGATCACGGCCGTGATGTCGTCCTGGGAGGCGATCAGCGAACGGGCTCCACTCTACTATGCCTTTCTGCTGGCACTCGAGACGGGGCTCTTGGGACTCTTCGCCAGTCTCGACGTGGTGCTCTTCTATATCTTTTTTGAGTTCACGCTGATTCCGCTCTTCTTCCTGATCGGACTGTGGGGAGGTCCGGAGCGGCAGCGGGCATCGATCATGTTCTTTCTCTACACGCTGGCGGGCAGCCTCTTGACCCTGCTGGGCGTGATCGCGCTCGTGGTCGTGCACTACCGATATTCGCCGGCCAACGTTCTGACTTTCTCGATTCCCGAGCTCACTCGGGGGCTGGCGACCCTCCCCTGGCCGAGGTGGCACGAGGTCGGATCGTGGTCGAGCCCGCAGGTGTTGATCTTCTTGCTGCTCCTGGCCGGGTTCGCCATCAAGGTGCCGATGTTCCCGTTCCACACCTGGCTGCCGCTGGCGCACGTGGAAGCGCCAACGGCTGGCTCGATCATCCTGGCGGGAGTTTTGCTCAAGGTGGGCAGCTACGGGCTCTTGCGGTTCAACATGGGAATGACACCGCTGGGCGCCGTGAGTCTTTTTCCTTTGCTGGCGACCCTGGCAGTGATCGGCATCATCTACGGCGCCCTGGTCGCACTGGCCCAGACGGATATGAAGCGACTGGTGGCGTATAGCTCGGTCAGCCACATGGGTTTCGTCGTCCTGGGAATGTTCGCGCTGAACAGCACCGGGCTCGACGGCTCGGTGATCCAGATGGTCAACCACGGACTCACTACCGGGGCTCTGTTCGCCTGCGTGGGCGTGCTCTACGAGCGTTACCACACGCGCGAGATGAGCGAGGTCGGCGGCATCTGGAATCGCCTGCCGATCCTCGCTTTTTTCTTCATTCTGTCAGCGCTTGGTTCGGCGGCCCTGCCGGGCCTGAACGGTTTCGTGGGCGAGTTTCCGATCCTGGTGGGGATGTTCAGTGAGAGCCGCCGCGCCGCCGTGCTGGGCGGAACGGGAATGATCCTGGGGGCGTGCTACCTGCTTTGGATGATCCTGAAGGTGGTCTTCGGTCCCCTGCGTGAGCCGGCGGCCGACCACGAGCACGCGGGGGACGGGAATGACCACGCAGCGGTTCGCCCCGTCGGCTGGCACGAGATCGCCGGCCTGGCGCCGCTCATGGCGCTGATCGTCCTGATCGGCGTGGTTCCCGGGCCCTTCCTCGATCGCATCCGACCCTCCTCCGGGGAGATCGACAAGAACCTCCAATCTCAGCGCGGCTCGAGCACGGTGGCCGTCGCAACCACGACGATTCCGCTGCCGAACATCACCGCCGCGCCGCGGAATGCACTCAAAGCTCCCCAGGGAAAACGTCGATGAACCCTCAGATCGCATACGAATCGGTCCAGCAGACACTCCGGATCTTGATCCCGGAGCTCATCGTGCTGGCGGCAGGCGTCGCCATGATGACCGCGTCACCGTTCTTTCGCTGGCCGCGGCGGACGTGGTGCGCGATCGGGGCCGGGGCGCTGACCGCAGCCTTGCTGGCGCTGCTGGCGGTCTCGGGCTTGCAGACCGACATGTACGCCGCGGTTGCCCTCAACGACTCGCTGGGGTTCTACGGCCGCCTTGTGGTCCTGCTCAGCGGCCTGATCCTGCTGGCCCTGGCCCACGACGAGCCGGCCGATGACACCGCCGGCGAGTTCTTCGGCGCATTCTTGATGATCAATGCGGGGGCGATGCTGGTGATGACCGCGAACGAGTTGGTCTTCCTTTTCGTGGGCCTCGAGCTGGTCAGCATGCCGACGTACATGCTGCTTTACCTCTCGCGCCGGACGTCCACGACCCAGGAGACCGCGACCAAGTACTTTTACCTCAGCATCTTCTCCTCGGGATTGCTGCTCTACGGGCTGGCATTCCTGTATGGCGTGGCCGGGGTCAGCAATCTCAAGGCGCTGGCCACCCTGTCCTGGCACTTACCCTCGATCCCGCACCCGCAGCTTGGCCTGGTCGCCGTGGTGTTCGTGCTGGCGGGCCTCTGTTTCCGGGTCGCGGCGGTTCCCTTCCACTTTTATGCTCCCGATGTCTACCAGGGATCTCCCACGGTCCTGGCCGCCCTGCTGTCGTGGGTGCCCAAGGGGGTTGGGTTCGTGGCGATGGTCCGGGCGCTCACCGCGGTGATCTCGGTGAAAGGGCCCGATGACCCGCTGGTGCAGAAGGCGGTCATGATTTCCTGGGTGGTGGCCGCGGCGACCATGATCCTGGGCAATACCCTGGCGCTCTTGCAAAACAACCTGAAACGCCTGCTGGCCTACTCGGCGATCGCCCACGCGGGCTACCTGATGATCGGCGTGACGGTCGCCTTCGCCAACGGTCCCAAGAGCGGCTATGTTTATTATGGCTGCGAGAGCATCTTCTTCTACCTCGTGGCCTACGCGCTGATGACCTTGGGGGCCTTCGGCGTGATCATCGGTTTGCGGACGGCCGGTCGTGACGTGGAGACGGTCGAGGATCTCGCGGGGTTGGGTTTCACTCAACCGCTGCCCGCCCTGGCGCTGGCCATCTGCCTGCTGAGTCTCAGCGGCATCCCGCCTCTGGCCGGGTTCTGGGGCAAGTTCGAGATCTTCGCCTCGGCCTTCGCCGCGAGTTTGGGGGACAATTCCGGTCCGTTTATCCTGCTGGCGGTCATCGGCGTCTTGAACGCGGCCGTTGGGGCTTACTATTACCTACGGATCGTGGTCACGATGTACCTCCGACCGGCTCGGCAGACCGTCGTGCCCCGAGGCGGCTGGCCGGTCGCTCTGGCCGTGGGCGCCTGTGCATCGCTGTCGCTGATTCTCGGGCTCTTCCCAGGGCCCATCGTCCGGGCATCTCGAGCAGCCGCCCTGGCTGCTGTTGACCACTCGCCTCCCTCCCGGCCCCAGGTGATCGTCCGGTCGGGGCCCTCTCCCTCTCACTCGACCAAGATTCCATGGGTGCAGAATTGATTGCTCCAGCGTCCGCGATTATACTGGGGACTGCTGTTCACGTTTGACCCGATTGGGTGGTCTTCGGGAAGGCTGCTGCCTATCGCCACGGGACCGGGTTCCAGGCCAGGCTCGGATGTCTTGCCGGAGAGCCGGATACCGGCGGGCGACGAACCTTCGCCTCTCCGCCCATCGCGGCGGCAAGCACTCAGCCAGCTTCAGGGAAGCCAGGCCGGTGCCCTTCGACGTGGTCAAGGTCGTTGAAGCGATGGATAGTAACCACCCAGTTCAGCGTAACGAGAAACTGGCGGCAGAGTTCAGGACACTCTGGGAATCAAGCCCCACTCCTCCCGACGTACTCCAGTTCCTTGCAAACCGACATGATGCCGCGCCGAGCGAGCGGCTCGATCTGCTGCGAATCGACCAGCGATTCCGCTGGAAACGAGGCGAACCGCGGCCGCTGCAGTCGTACCTCAGAGACTTTCCGGAAATCGCCGTCCGCCCCGACCTTGTCCGGTTGCTCGTCGCGGGCGACCAGGAGAGCCGCCGGGACTCCGGGGCCCAGCCCTTCCACCTGCTCGAGGGACTCGAAGAGATCCATCCCTCGCACGCGCGCACACAGGTGATCGGCGGCAGGGATCCTGTGGAAACGATCGCTGGAGATCAGATCACCCCGGCCCCTCCGTCCTCGACAGCCTCGTTCCAGCAGCCGACGGCGGGACCGGGCAGCACGCACAACACCGCCAGTCCGGCCACCCAGTCTGGAAACCTTCTCGGCTTCAACCTGGACGCCCCCCGGGAGATCTTGTCCGAGGCCGAGACGCTGCAGCCGATACTTGAAAGCGTGCGGTTCACCTTGCTGCGCCGGCTCGGGGCCGGTGGGATGGGCGTGGTCTTCGAGACCTACGATGAAGAGCGTGGTGAGCTCGTCGCGCTCAAGACCATGCGTCGACTCGATCCCTCCTCACTGGTCCGGTTCAAGCAAGAGTTCCGCGCGCTCTGCGACATCACGCATCCCAACCTCGTGAACCTCTACCAACTCTTTGCCGTCGAGGATTGCTGGTTCTTCACGATGGAGTTGGTGGACGGCTGCGACTTCCTGACCTACGTCGGCCGTGGACCGCGGCGGGAGGCCGATGAGCCTTGCGCAGCAGGCGGCGCCTGGTCGGCCCCGGGGTCCGTTGCTGACGAATCCCGGTTGCGGGACGGGCTGATTCAACTCGCCGAGGGTGTTCAAGCTTTGCACGCCGCGGGGAAGCTGCACCGCGACATCAAACCGACCAACGTGCTGGTCGCCAGGGACGGCCGGGTGGTCTTGCTCGACTTCGGTCTGATGGCCGATCTGGAACCCACAGGTCAGCATCATACGGTGGCCCGGCAAGTCGTCGGTACTCTGGCTCACATGTCGCCCGAGCAGGCTCTGGGGCTGGCGGTCTCTGCCGCCAGCGACTGGTACAGCGTCGGCGTGATTCTCTACCAGGCGCTCACCGGCCGGCTCCCCTTCGACGGCAGTTTCGACGAGGTTGTGCTGCTCAAGCAGACCGCTGTCCCTGCGGCTCCCGACACCCTGGTCCCGGGCCTTCCCGAAGACCTGGTCCGGTTGTGCCAGGAGCTGCTTGCTCGCGATCCGGCCGGCCGGCCGCGAGGTCCTGGAATCCTCAAGCGGCTGCGGGGACATGCGGAGTCGACGGTAGAGGTCTCGCGGGGCAGGCAGAGCATACCGCTGATCGGGCGATCATGGCATCGCCACGTGCTCGACTCTGGCTATGCCTCGCTCGTGAATCGTCATACCTCAACGGTCTTCGTCTTCGGCCGGACCGGCACGGGCAAGACCACGCTGATCCGATCGTTTCTGGACGACCTGAGATCCAGGCAAGACACACTCGTTCTCGCGGGACGATGTTATGAGCAAGAGTGGGTCCCTTTCAAGGCCGTCGATAGCCTGATCGATGCGCTGGCCAGACATTTGAAGCAACTCTCCTCGAGCGAGCTCGCCCGCTTGCTTCCCCACGACGTGTCGCTCCTGGCCCGTGTTTTCCCGGTGATTCGGAGCGTGGACGGCGTGCTCGCGGAGCGGGCGCCAGTCGCCGAGTTGCCCGACCCGCAAGAACTGCGGATGCGGGTCTTCGCCGGCCTCCGCGAGCTGCTGGTCCGCTTGGGCCGGGAAACGAACCTCGTGCTCATGATCGACGATCTTCAATGGGGTGACGTGGATAGCGCCGTGCTTCTGGCCGACCTGATCTTCACGCCTGATCCGCCCATCTTGCTCTTCCTGGGCAGCTATCGTCTCGAGGACGCCGACCAGAACCGGTTCCTGCAGATCTTGCGGCAAGCGAGGGACAAAGGTCCAGGAATCGTGCACCATCGCGACCTGGCCGTCCAGGCGCTCACCCAGGCTGAGTCTCGATAGCTGGCGCTGGCTCTGCTGGGCCGCGATGACACCGGGTCGCGAGCCCAGGCCCATATCATCGCCCGCGAATCGGCGGGAAACCCTCTCTTCATCGACGAGCTAGTGAAGCACTTGAAGGCCGGGGCCCTGTCGGAAGATTGGGACGCTGCCGCCAGCATCGAACTCGAGACCGTGCTCTGGGTCCGAATGCAGGCTCTGCCCATCGATGCTCAACGGCTGCTGGAGGTGGTCGCGGTCGCAGGGCGACCGATCCACGAGTCGCTTGCATTCCGGACCGCCGAGCTGGGAGCAGGCGGCCGAGTTGCACTGGCCATGCTGCGCTCGGCGCGGCTCATCCGGAGCATCGGTCCAGCCCAGCTCGATCAGATCGAGATTTATCACGACCGGGTTCGCGAGACCGTCCTGACGCATCTCTCGCCCGCCGCAAGGCGCTGGTGCCACGAGCGGCTTGCCCGCGTGCTGGAAGTCTCCGGGCAGGCCGATCCGGAGGTGCTGGCGGGCCATTTCCTGGGAGCCGGCGATCGTCTACGCGCCTGCGACTTCTATGACCAGGCCGCCGACAAGGCCGCAAGCGCGCTGGCGTTTGATCATGCTGCCCGGCTCTACCATCTGGCGATCGAGCTCGATTGTCATCCGCCCGCCGCCCAGCGCCGGCTGGGCAAGAAGCTGGGCGAGGCGCTGTCCAACGGCGGTCGGGGGGCCGAGGCCGCCGGGGTCTATCTTCAAGCCGCCCTCGGGGCGACCGCGGCGGAAACCCTGGAGCTGAAGCGGCAGGCCTCGACCCAGCTTCTCATCAGCGGCCATGTCGATGAGGGTCTGGCGCTCTTGCGGACGATTCTCGGTCCGCTCGGACTCAGCATGCCCTCGACCCCGCAGGCAGCCTTGCTCTCCTTGATTCGCCATCGGGTCATGCTCCGGCTGCGTGGCCTCCGCTTCCAGTCCCGCGACGAGACGCAAGTTTCCGCCGCGGACCTGACCCGTATCGACCTGTGCTGGTCGGCCGTCGCGGGGCTGAGCGTCATCGACCCCGTTCTGGGAGCCGACTTCCAGACCCGGGGGCTTCTCCTGGCCCTCCGCGCCGGCGAGCCGTTTCGAGTTTCCCGCGCCCTCGCCATGGAAGCCGCCTATCAGTTCACGGCCGGCAGCCGGTCCGCCAGGCGCGTCGAATCGTTGATCCGTCGAGCCGAGAACCTGGCGCTACGGCTGGATTCTCCGCACGCCCGAGCCATTATCCACATGGTGCGCGGTGTCAGCGGGCTGATGCTGGGTCAGTGGAAACAAGCCCAGTCGTCGTTTGACAATGCGGAAACTCTGCTGCGCAACCATTGCACGGGTGTCACCTGGGAACGCGACACTGTCAACAGCCTGGCGCTCTGGGCGCTCATGCACATGGGCCAGATCGCCGAGCTCAAGCGGCGCTGGTCCCTTCTGATCAGGGAGGCTCAAGATTGTGGAGACCTCTACGCCGCCACCACGCTCACCACATTCTACATGACCATGATCCGGCTGGCCGACGACGATTCGACCGGCATCGAGGACGAGCTGGAAGAAGTGATGAATCAGTGGACCCGCCGGGGCTTCTTCATCCAACATTCCACGGTGTTTCGGTCGCTCATGCACCTTGACCTCTATCGCGGACGGGTCGATACGGCCTGGGCCCGGCTCAGTGCGATCTGGCCCGAGTATTCCCGCTCCATGCTGCTGCGAATCCAGATGATCCGGATCCAAATGCTCGAGCTCCGTGCCCGCTCTGCCCTGGCCGTTGCCGAGCACGGCATAAACACCGATTTCATGCTCCAGTCGGCCGAGCAAGACGCCCGCAGGCTCAAGCGCGAAGGCCAGCCGTGGTCAGTCGCCCATGCCCATTACGTTCGGGCCGCGATCGCAGCCTGCCGCGAGGACGCCTCGACCGCCTGCCGCCAGCTCGCCCTCGCCGCCGATCTGTTCGACGCTGCTGACATGCCGCTCTGTGGCTGGGTGATGCGGTACAAGATCGGCGAGATCCAGGGCGGCGTCGAAGGCCGGGCCCTCATCACCAGGGCCGAGGAATCGATGGCGTCTCAATCGATCAAGTCGCCGGCACGCTGGTCCCGCATGGTCGCCCCCGGGTTCTCCGGGGTCATCACCTGCCAGCTCGAAACAAGCTACTGATCCGAATGTTCCATTCCCGCAACTTCTGTTCGATCCAGTGGAACAGTGGAAAACCGAAGAGCACGCCCGCGAAGTCTGCCATGGCATCCTCGAACTCGCCTTCGCGATTGATGATCGGCAGGTTCTGCACGACCTCGGTGATGGCCGCGAGCGCCGTCCCGGCCAGGAGGAT
>JAFAHT010000503.1 GCA_019237095.1 Planctomycetaceae bacterium | reverse complement strand
TCACACCGCCGGCCCAATCCCATCAACCGCCCTCACCGCTGCCACCATCGCCACTCGCACGCCGCCGCTCCCCCCATCCCGCGGCGAAACGCTTCGTCCAAGAGGCTTTTCGCATCGGCGTCGCGATGCGAAAAGCCTTATCTATTTTTCGGGCCTCGGAACCGTTGTGCCAGAAGATTTACGTCAAGTCAAAGTCGCCAATCAACGGCGCAAATCCATGTTGCACAACAGTTTATAGTGTAACAAACTAAACACGAACGTTCGTAAGTGAACCGACACTGAACGCTCTTGGAGCGGTTTTTGGGCTGCGTGAACCCGGGATTTCTCTACAAATCTCTACATGCAGTTCCAGCTTGTCAGGCCCTTGATCCCCGGCTCGGCGCGCGGCGTCGACGGCGGACCTCGCCATCCTGGCATCGCTGGCAGCACCGAAATGCCTCGTTTACGCCCGCTCGAGGATAGTTCAAGGGACGGTTGGCGACGTCGCGGAGATCAATCAGAACCGGCTTGAGGCCGAGGTGATGCTCATGAAGGCGAAGGAGGCCAAACCGTCGCCCGACGTGGCAGTGCTGGAGCGCCGGCTGAGCGAAGTGGAGCGAAAGCTTGATCAGATTCTCAAATCGCAACCGGAGAAACGGCCCGCGCCCTGAAGCTGCGGTCGTGATACGCCCGAACACGGGCCGGATCGCCAAACTGCTGCGCCTCGGTCAGTTTGGGTCGGCGCCACCGTCCGGCGGTGCCTGCGCGTCGCCGCCACTGGCAGATGGGCGGTTCTGTGTGGATCGCTTGCTCTTGACCGCTGCTCTGGGCGGGCGGACGGCGCGCCTGCCCTTCGTGGGTGCCTTTGCAGAGGGCTTGGCGTCGGCATCAGCCACAGACTTGATCTCGGCCCCGTCCCCGGTGGTGTCCAGTTTCTTGAGGCTCAGTTTGCGAGCCCCGGCGCTGTACTCCACCTTGAAGTGCTTGAAGAAGGTTTGGCCCAGCAGGGGGTCGACGTCGCCCTTCTCGGCCGGCATTACGGCGCACTCCACGTTCTGGACCGTGAACTTGCCCACACGCACCGAGGGAATGACTAGTTGCCTTGCCTCGACCACCGTGCCGTCGGCAGTTGTCAACCGGACCGTGGGATCACTGGTCTTGGGTTTCAAGCCGATTCGACCAGCGAGCTTGGCCGAGATGGTCGTGAGGCCGGCTCCCGTGTCCAAGACCATTTTCGTGGGGACTTTGCCAAGACTGGCGTAGACGTGGTCGACGCCATTCTCTCGGTGCAGCTCGATAGTCTCGCTCTGGACCGAACCCTCGGCCCTTTCGAGCAGCTTGATGGCGTCCCGGACCTTCGCCGACGGGCCCAGCCTCTGCGTGCTCTTGGTCGACGCGGAAAGCGCCTCCAGCGCCTTAGTGATCTCCGGGTTCTTGGCCAGTTCGTCGTACTTCGCGGTGAGCTCGTCCGCCGATTTTCGCAGGTCGAGAACCGCTTGCATATACTTCTCCCGGCTCTGGGCGACCTCGGCGTTCAACTGGAGTTTCTGATCCTGCCCCTGGTCCTTGTTCTGTTCCTGGAGCGTGTTGAGCATGTTGACCATTTGGTCGTGTTGCGCAACCAGGAGGTTGTTTTCCTGAGAAAGCTGGTTGCGCTGTTGATTGACGAAGTTGTTGTCCCCGGGAGGAGCGACCAGGGCATTGAGCTGCTGATTGATGGCGGCGATCTGCTGGCTGAGGATGTTGCTCTGCTCACGAAGATCCTGGATGTCACTCTTGCGACCCTGCGCTCCCATCTCGAACTCTTGCTGGCGCATCATGCCCTCGTAGACCTGCTGGTATCTGGCGCGCGCATCGGCCAGATCTTTGAGCACGTTCTTCTCGGTCGAGAGCAAGGTCCAGGTTGTGCCGAATCGCTCGAGGTTGTGGCTCTTCAGCACCGCCTGGGGGGTGAGCTTGGCCGGAGCAGGGTCCTGCCCTTGGGCCGCGGCACTTGCGACGGCGGCCAGCAAAACGGTCAAACCCATGGACCTGCCAGCTCGATATGCAACCATCGCCATTGCTCCCCGATGAGCTCGACGCGGCGGGCGAAGCTAGATGAAGCCGAGCGGCCGCCTTGCCCACGTGCAATTGATGATAGGATCGCGGCGCGGAAAGCTGAAAGAGAGCGGCGCCGGTCTCGTGGGCCGGGCAGAGGAGGCGCCGGTCTTTGGCATCAAGCCCGATCAATGGCGGTGGCCTGTCCCTCCCTTGTCCCGCCTGGCATTGGGAACGGTTGATCCTGAAACCCGGCTGCTCGGCACGGTTGGCGTGCCCGGAGCCCGATCTTCTCCCTCGCCGCAGATTCTGGTCACCACGTAGGTCCCACTCTTGGGGTTCCGCTCGATGTCCACGAGTGCCAGATCGTCGGCGTCCTCCAACAGGTGAGTGAAGCTGCGATAACCGTAGTAGCTCTCATCGAACGAAGGCTTCTTGCGCTTCATCGTGTCCTTGATCATCGAGGCGTAGAGAACCTCGTGGTTCTCGCGCCGCAGCGCGTTGCAGGCTTCGACCAGCAGGCTGAAGACTTCGCGCTGCTTCTCGTTCAAGGAGGGCGGCAGGTAGGAGTTGAGGTTGGTGGCCAGTTGCTGCTCGTTCTGCTCCTGCCGCTCCAGGTCCTCGTAGTAGATGAACTCATCGCAGTTGTCGCGCAGCAGGTCGGAGGTCGAGCCTTTCATGCCCAGCCCGATCACATGCTTGCCGTTCTCCTTCAGCTTCGACACCAGCGGCGAGAAGTCGGAGTCGCCTGAGACGATCACGAAGGTATCGACGTGAAGCTTGCTCCAGGCGAGGTCCATCGCATCGACTACCAGGCGGATGTCCGCCGAATTCTTCCCCGTCTGGGACCGCTTGGGAATCTCGATCAACTCGATGGCCGCCTCGTGAAAGGGCGCGGTGTAGCTGGGAAAGCGGCTCCAGTCGGCGTAGGCCTTCTTGACGATCAGCTTTCCTTTCTCAACGAGGCGCTCGAGCACCTTCTGGACTTCAAAGCGGATCTTCCTCTGGCTCTGGAAACCCATGGCCAGGTTTTCCAGGTCGATGAAGACGGCGAGATTTCGTTCGCGTTCGGTTTTTGACATGGAAGGGGAGGTTCGCTGCATGCCTGGGATCGGATCAATGTCCGTATTCGCACTCAGTCGCCAGAGACCGAGAGTCAACGGCTGGGGATGACGAACCTGGTTCGCTCGTCGGTTCAAACCATGCAGGCTCAGATTAAGCGAAACGCCGGCGATCCGCAACAAACCAGCGTCATTGGAATCCGCGGCAAGTACCTCTGCCCGTTAAGCATCGAAGCGGATGGAGCAACTCCCACCCCGAGCAAGAGTCGTTCTGCGAGCCATCTTGACTCGGTGACCCGGTAAGGCGCCGTAACATGCTTAATCACGGCCATTGATATCATCCATTGATCTTCCTAGCCATTGATTCATAGGATGTAGGAAATCACACTGACGGGTGCTTGGTTTTACAGTTCCTGGGCAATAGCAGCCAGAGTGCACAGTCAGCTCTTACTAGAGTTTAAAAAAACCGTTAATGGTCCTTCAGAAATTCTCGAAGAGTAAATGTAAATCCTTATAAACTAAGATGATAGGGAGTTCGTCACGAGAAAGTGCAAGAATCTTCTTTTCTCGGAGTTGGTCCTGGATTTCGATGATCCCGGTCGTTAGAGTAACTGGGTCTGAGTGTTCTGGGAAAACAAAGAGCTTTAGGCAGTTAGACTCAAGAACGACGACATCGAAGGGAGGGACAGCTCAGACAGCCTAATGGACTGCAGAAGATGGAAAAGACGGAGCTAGTATTACGGCCAGGCAGTTTTATTGGGAGACAGCGGTATGAGGAACTCTTCGAGGTGTGCCAGGTTTGCTTTGTGGGGGCTCTTGGCGGCGGGCCTCCTGATGGTGAGCTCCGTGGTGTGGGCCGGAGATGGATTACAAGCCTCTCCTCAGTCTGCAGTGTCGCCGCAGACGCCCCAGGCCCAGACCACCACGATTCTGGTTCCCCAGAACCAGGTGGTCTATGAGACCGTCTGTGACGTCGAGACGGTCCAGATTCCGGTCACGGTCAATCAGACGCAGTACCGGACCGAGTGCCAGACCCAGACCGTGCCGGTGACCAGGACTGTGGTGGAGCAGGTTCCGGTCACGGTCAATCAGACGCAGTACCGGACCGAGTACAAGACCCAGACCGTGCCGGTGACCAGGACTGTGGTGGAGCAGGTTCCGGTCACGGTCAACCAGACGCAGTACCGGACCGAGTACAAGACCCAGACCGTCCCGGTCACCAAGACTGTGGTGGAGCAGGTTCCGGTCACGGTCAACCAGACGCAGTACCGGACCGAGTACAAGACCCAGACCGTCCCGGTCGCCAAGACCGTTGCGGAAGTGGTCAACGTTCCGCGCACGATCACCGTGTACGTTCCCAGGCAGCAAACGGTCAACCAGCAGGTCACCAAGACGGTCTATAACCCGGTCACAACGACTCAGAAGCAGCAGCAGTACGTGACTGTGCAGAAGCCCATCACCAGGACCGTTCTGCAGCCGCAGAGCGTGACCATCTTGACTTCCAGGGTCCAGTGCAGCGCGGTTCCCGAGACCTACACGGAAAGCGTTCCAGTCACCACAACCCGGCAGATCGTCGAGGAGCAGGGTGGATACGTGACCCAGGCGATCCCCGTGACGACGACCGTCCCCGTGGCCGGCTGCGCCCCGGCAGGCGGCGGGCATGGCGGGTTGTTTCCCGGGTGCGGCGGCGGCGCTGGCTGCGGCCACAAGTGCGGTCATCGCTGCGGCGGTGGCTGTGGCCTGTGCGGCGGCGGTGGCTGGGCCGGTGGCTACACCACGCAAACCTCCTGCTCCTACCAGCAGGTTTATGTCTCTCGGCCGGTCATTTGCTCGGTTCCCGAGACGACCTACGTGAATCAGACCAAGACCCGGCTGGTTCCCGTGCAACAGGTCGTCCAGGTGCCCGAGACTCAAACTCAACTGGTTCCTGTGACCGTCAACGACGTCGTATCTGAGCAGCAGGTTCAGGAAATCGACGTTCCGGTCACGACCATGCAGGCCTCTCAGGTGACCGAGACCGTTCCCGTGACCACCACGGTTCAGGTCGCCGAGCAGAGGACTGAGCTGGTCCCGACAACTCAGTACAAGCAGGTCACCGAGAACGTGACCCAGCAGTACGCGGTGAACGTGCCCTACACGGTTCCCGTGACAACGTATCAGCCGCAGCAGAGGCAGGTCACCGAGAACGTGACTCAGCAGTACGCGGTGAACGTGCCCTACACGGTTCCCGTGACGACGTACCAGGCGCAGCAGAAGCAGGTCACCGAGTACGTGACCCAGCAGTATGCGGTGCAGGTTCCCTACACGGTGCCGGTCACCAGCTACACGACCCAGACCCGGCAGGTCGCCCGCCAGGTGCCCGTGACCCGGCAGGTTCTAGTTCCCGTGACCGTTCCGGCCGCTGTGGCACCTGCTCCTGCAGTCGTCAGTCCGGCGACTTCGCCCCAGACGTGATCGTGCTCGAGGGGAATCCCGCCGAAAGAACCAGGTCCCGTCGGAATTGACGGATCGTCAGGTTCCAGAGTGCAACGGGTGCAACGAAACGCCCCTCGATTCCGACCGATCTTCCAGACGGTGCTCCGGCCCGAAGGAAAGATCGGTCGGTTCGTTTTGCGGACCTGGTATGTGGGCATTTCCGTGCTTGACGATCGCGCAACGAGCATGCGGTCCCGGGTACGATCAGTTACTCTACGACCACCCTCTGCGGATGGACCGAGATGTAGCGATCCAGTCGTGAGCTCGCTCGAGCTGACCATGGAAATCCTCGGTAGCCGTCAGGCAACGCGGTTGCCAGCGGCTCGCGGGTTCTGGGAACGATCTGGAAGGGGATCGCCTGGTGATTGTGCGGCTTGACGCCACGGAGATGCATCCGACGGGAAGCGAAGTTTACAAGGGGAAAAAGAATCCCCGACCCTGCAAGGGCCGGGGATGAGGAGGTCGATCTGTCCCGCGTTCGGAGTCAGACCTTCTTCCCAGTGGGGGTGACCGCCGGGTTGGGAGCCGGAGCCGGAGGAGCTGGAGCCGGAGGAGCGGGAGGCGCTTCATCCATGGCCGGGGCCGGGGCTGGTGCGGCCGGGGCTGGTGCGGCCGGTGCAGGCGCTGACGCGGCCGGGTAGCTCTTGACCGGAGCCGCCGGGGCCTGAGCGGCAGGATAGCTCTTGGCCGGTGCGGCCGGCGCTTGAGCGGCCGGATAGCTCTTGACCGGTGCGGCCGGCGCCTGGGCGGCCGGATAGCTCGGAGCGGCCGGCGCCTGGGCGGCCGGATAGCTCTTGGCCGGAGCAGCGGGCGCGGCCGACTGGATAGTCGGTGCGGGTGCAACGGCGGCCGGGTACTGCTTCGAGGGAACTTGAGCGAAGGCCGAGGTGGCCACAAGGGCCGCAGCGGTCCCACCGATCAGACGAGAGATCATCATTGATGCGTTCTCCATTGATGGTACATCATCTCAACCACTTGATCGAGGTCGCTACACAATTGCGACCTCGACTGGTCTGCTCAAGTATACAAGGTTGCTGACTGCGAACTCTGGGTGCTTTGCGAATTTCTAGTAGAATAAATCGACTTTTGCTTGCTGTCCAGAGATAACCCCTACTGAAACCGCAAAAAAAAAGGGAGAAGGTTAGACTGAATCGAATTTGCCGGGAATGCCGAAAGCGGACGAAGAAACCCGAGGGCAACGGAGGGTGAAATGAGCGGGTCGGTGCTTCTCTGGCGGTGATTCTGGTGGACTCCGTGGCCAGGGAGTGCCGCAGCCTTCGCCTGGACTATCTTAGCTTACTGCTGGCAGGTCGTTCCGGAGACCTTGAGCAACTTGAGTCGCTGGGTGTATAAGTGTGTGTTTGTTGCGGTTAACGCTTTGTCCAGGACCGACCTCGGCTTGATGGCCGGAGGAATCCAACCGATTCTCTCAACATTCTTGACCTCAAGTACGAAATCGAGAAGGTGGGATGTTGGATCAAGTCGTTCAGGGAAGGGGTGGTGTGGTGCCCTTCATCGTGTTTGCGTTGCCTGAACGTGCCGAAATCTCTTTCGCACGATGCGTCTTGCCGGGTGGCGCAGCGCAAGTGTTGCTCGGTCTGGGCGTCCTGATCGGATTGCTGATCGCTCCAGCAGCGGCTCAAGAAACCCGGACGGCCGTACCTTCGCAGGTGAAACAACGGGTCCCCGAGGGGCTCAACTTCGCGCATGGCCTGTTCCTTCAGCGAAGGTTCGATCTGGCCGCCGACGAGTACCAGCGGTTTCTTGACTCCGGGCCCACGGCCCAGGACGCCGCCGACGCTCGATTTGGCCTGGCAAACGCGTGGCTCTTTCAGGGCCGTTACAAGGAGGCGAGACGCGCCTTTCAGGATTTTCTGGAAAAGGCCCCCGACCCGCCTCGGGCGAGAACAGCATGGTATCGACTAGGAGAGCTTGCGTACATGCTAGGCGACCTGCCCGCGGCCCGCAAGGCGCTGGAAACCTTCGTGCGGGGAGCTCCCAAGCATCCCAACCTGGAGACCGCCTGGACCTATCTGGGAGATGTCCGTCTGGGACTGGAAGATCTGCCCGCGGCCCGGTCCGCTTACGAGCGATCGCTGGCCGACTTCCCTCGAGGCCAACTTGCCGATCGCTCTCGGTATGGGCTGGGCCGAACGCTCGCGGATCTGGGCGAAATCGATCTCGCCATCAAGGTTCTTTCCGAGCTGGCCGGTCAAGGAAGCACCGACTGGATTGACAGGGCATTACTCCAGCTTGGCAAGACCCAGCTCTCCGGCGGCCGGTATGGCGCGGCGGTTGAGTCGCTCGAGACTCTCGATCGCGTGGCGCCCCGCAGTGGACTGAAAGCCGAGGGGCATCTGGTCCGGGCCGAAGCCCTGGCGCGGCTGGATCGCGCGGAAGAGGCCGAGAAACTGCTCAAGCCCTTGGTCGATGACCGTGCCGAGACCCTCGCCCCGCGGGCCGCTCTGGCTCTGGCGACACTCGAGCTGGAACACGGTCATGCTGACCTTGCGCTCTCCACCGTGGACGAGGCAGCGATGCATTTTCCACAGTCGCCGCTGGTTCCGGAGTTCCTTTTCCGGTCGGCTGAAGCGCTCGTGAAGCAGAAGCGGACGGATGAGGCCCGCAAGAGGTTCTTGAAGGTCGCCGCAACCTACCCGCGGGATCCCTGGGCGGACGATGCGCTCGCCCGGACAGCGCAACTGGCCCTTGATGCCGGCGATCACGCGGCTGCTCTGTCACTTGCAAGGTCGTTTCCCGAGCGGTTTCCCCAGAGCAAGTTCAGGGCAGATGTCCGCTTGATCGAGGCCAGGGCCCTGCTGGCCGGGGGCCAAGCCCGGGAGGCGGCCGAACACCTGGAATCGCTGCTGGATCTCGCGAAAGAGCCAGGAGCTGGGAGTAAGCCGGCGGCGAGTCAGCTTGCACCCGCCGCCTTGGCCAGAGCACGCTATGACCTGGCCCTGGCATACCGGGCCGCGGGTCGAACTGCGCAGGCCGGCGCGGTGCTCGCCAGTCTGGCCAGCTCGTCCAAGGAGCCGGTCAGCGTTGACGCCCAGTTCCTGATCGGCCAGGAAGCGGTCGAGCAGGGTCATTTTGCCGCGGCGATTGGACCGCTTCGCCAGTACTTGAACGCCAATCCCCGGGGAGAAGTGGCCGACTTTGCCCTGGCGCATCTGGCAACCGCTGAGCTCGGGCTGCGGCATGCGGACGAGGCCTGGAAAACCCTGATCCAGCTTGCCGACCGCTTCCCGCGAAGCATGGCACTGGCGCCTACGCGGCTGCGCGTGGCCGAGGCCGCTCTTGATGCCAGCCAGTTTGAACGTGCTGCCGAGCAGTTTCAGCGAATTATCAACTCAAGCTCGGGGGCGACTTTAGCGCCGGCAGGCGCCGGCAAGCCAGCGGTCGCGCCGATCGACGCGGCCGTCCTGGCCCGCGCTCGCGTCGGGCTGGGCAGGGCACTCTGGCGACTTGGCAAGCCAGCTGAGGCCGCGACGCTCTTCGCGCAGTTCCTGGCGAGTTCCGGCGGTGATCCCCAGGGTCCGGCGGTGGGCCTGGAACGTGCAGGCGCACTGGCGGCCGCTGGATCAACGGATGACGCGTTGGCCGCGTACACCCAGGTCATCGAACAAAACCCCAAGGCCCGAGAGGCACTTCAGGCCGAGCTAGCGCGGGCTCGGCTGCTGGCCCGGACCGGCCGGCCGGAGGATGCCTCGAAGATCTTTGGAGTCTTGCTCTCCTCAGACACGAAGCGAACGGGCCTGAATTCTCTGGGAGAGAAACTCGACAGCCTGCTGGCCGAGCGCGGCTGGGCCCTGGTCGATGCCCGCAAGATGGCCGAATCAGACGCCGTTTTCGCTGAGCTGCTGAAGACTTATCCTCAAAGCCCCCAGGCCGTTGATGCCCGGTTCAACCTGGCAGAGTCGGCCAGCGAGGCCCGCAATCATGCGGAGGTGATCCGCTTGCTGGCTCCGATCGCCGCAACAGATGACGCCCAACCGGGGTCTGCCAGGAGCGGAGCCGGCAAGGTCGCCGTGACCTCGGCCGAGCGGATCATGCCGCTGGTCCTGTATCGCCTGGGGCGAAGTCAGGTCGAGATGGGCAATTGGACGGCTGCCGGGACGACGCTGGACCGCCTGATCAGGGAGTATCCCGGCAGCTCGCGGAATCGCGAAGCTCGTTTCCTCCGCGCCGAGGCTGCTCTCCGCCTGAACCACTCGGCGGCAGCGGAGCCGATCTTCGCGGCCCTCGCGGCCGAACCGCCGAAACCCTCGGATCCTGAGGGTTTCGCCCGACTGGTTCGCGGCAGGCATGTCCAGAGCCTCGTGGGAATGAAGCGCTGGCAGGACGCATTGTCCCAGGCTGAGGCGCTCAAGGTGGAACTGCCCGCCGACGATCCTACCGTTGCCGACCTGGATTTTGCCCGCGGCCGGGCACTCCTGGGGCTGGCTCGTCCCGAAGACGCCCGCAACGCATTCCAGGCGGTGATCAACGCTCGCAAGGGAGGCGATCTGGCCGCCCAGGCCCATCTCTTGCGCGGCGAGACCTACTTTCATGAGGATCGATTTCGCGAGGCCCTCACCGAGTTCCTCAAAGTTGACATTCTCTATGATGCTCCCCGGTGGCAGGCCGCCGCGCTCCTGGAAGCGGGAAAAGTCTATGAGCGGCTGGCCCAATGGGGCGATGCCGCCGAGACCTATGAGCGGCTCCGCTCCCGGTTTCCCGATGATCCTCACATTCCCGAGGCGAACACCCGCCTCATGACCGTTCGCAAACGTGAATCCACCCGAGGTGGCTCGGCAGGCTAGGTCTCATGATCCGGGCCGGACCGCCCGCGCGGCGTTTTTTTCTGGGAAGGACCCCGTTCATCAATTTCTTCGCGGCGGAAACAGGCGAGGCCAATGACTGGACTGGATAACGGACTGGACCTGGAATCCTTTTTGCTCTTGATGCGAGCCGACCTGGGCGCCTGGGCGTTGCTAGGGCTGGGAACCCTGGTCCTCGGGCTGATGGCCTGGCTGAGCTGGGGTTCGCGCCGGGCTCTGCGGAAGTGTTTGGCCCTCTCGATCGTGGCCCACGCGGGACTTGTCCTTTACGGCAGCACATTCCCGTCGGTGTTCCGCGCTCTGAGCTCAGTCTCGCGTGATTCTGCCAGGGGGCAACATATCCGGCAGATCCGCGTGTCTCCGGTTGCAACCAAGGTAGAACCGCCGACCAGCAACCGAGTTGAAGCCGGAGCATTCGCGGGTACTGACTCATTGGCCAGCGGCAGGCTTACCGCTGCCGTCCCCTCGCTCGACTTGGCGACCGAGCCGATCCGGCTGTCTGATCCCAGTCCTATCGTGATGAGATCGGAAGCTTCCGTGAGCCTCGAAGCACCCATGACGGCCCCCGCCGATTTCTCTCCGCAGCCTTCTTTGCCAATCACCCGGGCCATCCCGGCTGGAGTGCTTCCACCCAGTACTGGGGGGCCGGAGCCAAGGCCGCGGGAGAGTACTTCGTCAGCCGGCCCGCCGCGGCTTGCCGCTGTCGGCGCGCCGGCGGCCTCTGAGCTGGCCCAGCTCGTACCCGAACCGGTGGTGCTCAGGGAGGAGGGCGCCAGCGGAAGGTCTGCCGTTTCCTCACCGGCTCCTCCCTTGTTGGCTTCGGCCGAACTCCGGCGCGAGGCGGTTCGAGAGCAAGGCAAGATTGACTCGCCTTCACAGCTCCGAAGCGAGAGTCCGGGGTGGCCGATTCCGCTGGTGCGTGCCATGCCAGGAGGGAACGATCGTGCTGGTCCGAGCCCCGCGCTCGCCGACCTGGCGGGGCCCGTGAGCGGTCGCAACCTGAGCGAGGTGCCACGGTTCTACCGCTCCCGACTCGATGCGAATCGCACGGTTCTGGCCCAGCGCAGCGGTGCCAGCACCGCCAGCGAGCAAGCTGTTGAGCGCGCCCTGGACTGGCTGGCGCGTCATCAGGACGCCGACGGCCGCTGGGATGGCGGCACGGCGCGGCTTGAGGACGGAACGGCAATGCAGGGCGACGATGATTTCACCGTCCACTGTCCCCCGGGACAGACCTGCTTCGGCGAGTGTGCGTACTGGGAGGCCGATACCGCGCTCACCGGGTTGGCCCTCTTGACCTACCTGGGCGCGGGGTACACCCACAAGGAAGGCAAGTTCGCCACCACGGTGGGAAAGGGGCTCGATTTTCTGCTTGCTCAGCAGAAGCCCGATGGCGACCTGAGAGGCTCCAGCAAGGTCGTGGGTATGTACTGTCACTCCATGGCCACGCTCGCCATGTGCGAGGCCTATGCCTTGAGCCTCGACGACCGGCTTCGCGACCCGGCCCAGCGGGCGGTCTCGTTCCTGGTCCGCGGTCGAGCCCGGGACGGCCAGGCGTGGCGTTACGAGCCGGCAGCACCGGTAGGAGATACAAGCATTCTCGGCTGGGTTGTCATGGCCCTCAAGTCGGCTCGCGAGGTGGGTCTGCGCGTTCCTGACCAGACGGGAGTCGGCCGCGGCATGTTGCTGTGGCTGGATCGCGTGGCGACCGGGCAGGACAAGGGCCTTGCCCGCTATCAGCCGGCGGACCCGGTCACGGCCACGATGACGGCCGAAGCCTGGGTGTGCCGCCAGTTCCTGGGCGTCGGCGGTCCCGGCGCCTCGAGCACCGAAGCTGCCGCTTACCTGATGCGACACGAGTCGGACAGGGGCGATTCGAATTTCTACTACTGGTATTACGGCACGCTGGCGATGTATCAGCACGGCGGCCAGCCGTGGACGCGCTGGAACGGCCGGATCCGCGACCGCGTGGTCAAGCTGCAGCGATCGTCCGGACACCAGTCCGGAAGCTGGGACCCTGACGACAGCATATACGGGGCCAGAGGAGGTCGCATTTACTGCACGACACTCGCCGCGCTGACCCTCGAGGTCTACTATCGCTACCTCAGGCTCTACGCCAAGCCCAATTTGCCGGCCGACGCGAGGGTCGGGGAAAAGGCTGGCCCAGCGCTTGAGGTCCTTCCCCCACGCTCGTGAGCCACGGTGCCCGGCGCAAGGCTCGCGGAGATTGGGTTAGTCGAAGAATCGGCGGACGACGACCTGAAACTCGCCCAGCAGGTCGGGAAACTTCAACACTTCATCGGGGCCCAGTATTCGTGGTGGCTGCTCCGCACTCGAGACGAGTGCTGTTTGAGGATCGGGATCGAGAACCACCACGTACTGCACCCCCGCGGCGAGATACTCGGCGATCTTGACCAGTATGTCGGGCCAGCGATTGCCCGGAGATCGGACTTCGATAATCAACTCCGGAACTTCCGGTACGTAGTGCGCGGGAAGTGGACCCTTGGGCAAGCGTGCATAACTGTAGAAGACCACATCGGGTCCTCGAACCGTGTCCGGTTCGCGTTCGGTGATCACACCTGAATCGTTGCAAAGCACGTGGCCCAATTCGTGCTCATCTGCAAAGTTTCCCAGTATTCGGCCGACTTTGTTGCAGATTTGTCCGTGTCGGGGATTGGGTGGCGACATCGACACGATCCTTCCACGGACCAGTTCCTCGGGATAACCCGGATCGGGCCTACGGCCAAATTCCTCGGCAGTAAGTACCGGTTGCAGAGCGGTGGACATAAGCCTGGGCCTCCTCAAGATTCTGGATCCTATTGTCCTTCGCGATCCGGTCGCTGTCCATCGAGAGGAGAGACGTCAAAGACCTTGCAGGCGTTCCCCTACTTTTCAGCGAGAGCCTTCTCGATCGCGCTGCTCAGCTCTGGGGACTCGGGCTTGACGCCCGGCTGGAACCTGGAGACGACCTCTCCCTTGCGATTGACCAGGAATTTGGCGAAATTCCAAGGGATCGGCCCGGCGTGCTTGGGGTTGGTCGCCTCGCCGGTCAGGAACTCATAAAGTGGGTGAATGGCCTTGCCCTTGACGACGATCTTGGAGAACAGTGGGAAGCTGACCTTGTAGTTGGAGCTGCAGAATTGCTTGATCTGGTCATCCGTTCCAGGCTCTTGGGCGCCGAACTCGTTGGCCGGGAAGGCGAGGATCTCGAATCCTTGATCCTTGTACTTCTGGTAGATCTCCTGTAGCCCTTTGTATTGGGGAGTGTAGCCGCACTGGCTGGCGGTATTGACGATCAGCAACACCTTGCCCTGGAACTTCGCGAGCGGAACATTCTTGCCGTCAATATCCTTCATGGTGAAGTCGAGAACGGAGATCGGTTTCTTCGCGGCGGTCTGGGCCGAAACCATGGCCCAAGGAATCGAGACCAGCAGGATGGCCGACATGGCCAGAGCGAAAAATGGGATCATGCGAGCCAACACGGTGGGGGTCCTCTAGTGAGAAAAACTCTGGTCTGGGGAGGGGACGGCAATACCACGGCCGCCTGGAAGGCCAGGGGGATTGAGGCGACAGGTCGCAACACCGTCAGTGGGGGGGATTGTCGTACAATCCTATAACAATGATCGGACGGTGGGCATGGAAATTCAAGAGATCCAGCGGAGGATCCTCTCCATCTCAACAATAACGACGGATTGACCCCTGGAGGTCTCGTTTGGGCAAACGCCCCGTGCACCGAATGCGTTGCAGTCCATCCGAGTCCCATGGGCGAAGGGACGGGTGAGCGGATGTACGACGCATACACGCCCGGCGCACAGCGTGCGCTCGATCGGGCCCAGGTCCGCGCCCGGGCGCGCGGCGGATTCACCGTCGAACCCGTCGATCTACTGGCCGCCCTGATCGATGAGGCCGAAAGCCGGGCTGCCGAGTTGATGGCCCAATTCGGGCTCGATTCCGCCCGTGTTCTGAATGCACTGAGCATGGAATCCGAGCAGTCAAGCCTCGGATCCGTCCTCAAGACGCTACCGGCGAAGCCCGATGAATCCGCCGAAGTGATCATGCCGTTGCCCCATTCGGCGGCCTTGCGAGCCGTTTTACTCGATGCCACCATGCAAGCAAAGGCGCTCGACCGTGGGCTTCATGTTGGAACCGAGCACCTGCTGGCGGGGCTGATGGCGGAATCGTCCTCCGCGGCCCAGCGCTTGCTTGCCGATGGGCTCGAGCTGGAAGGGCTGCGGAGCCATCTTTCCGAGCAGTTGTCGGCCCTGTCGGCACCCATGCTTGCGCTCGAAGAAATCCCCCCGCTCGACCTGTACGACCCGGCCCGAGCGGTGGATATCGGCCGGATTCTCGACGCCTCGGCCAACCGTGCCCGTGAGGGGCTGCGAGTCGTCGAGGATTACGCCCGGTTCGTGCTCGATGATCCGGGCCTGACCCGCCGGTTGAAGGAGGTTCGCCACCGCCTGGCCGAGGCTCTGCGCGGTTTTGACCCCGATCTGCTCATCGGCGCGCGCGACACGCGCGAGGACGTGGGCACGCACATCATGACTCCCTCGGAGCAGGTTCGCGAGAATTCCCGGGCCGTTCTCAGCGCCAATTTCAAGCGCATCGCCGAGGCCCTGCGCACGCTCGAAGAGTACGGGAAGCTCGTCGATGTCTGGCTCTCCGGGCGGTTCGAGGTCTTGCGGTACGACGTTTACACGCTCGAGAAGCTCACGCTCACTACGGTGCATGCCTACCGCTCCTTGGGGAAAGCGAAGCTGATGGTCCTGGTCGGCGGCTTGCCGACGCTGGGCGACTTGATTTGGATCGTCGGCGAGGCACTGGCCGGCGGCGCCGATATTATCGAACTTCGCGAGAAAAACCTTGCCGACCGCGAGCTGCTTTCGCGCGCCCGCGAGGTCCGGAACTTGACCGCCCAGGCAAAGGCTCGCTTCATCCTCAACGACCGCCCCGACCTGGCGCGGCTGGCCGGTGCCGACGGCGTCCACGTCGGCCAGGACGACCTCTCGATTCGCGACACCCGCCGGATCGTCGGCCCCAATCTGCTGATCGGTGTCTCGACCCACGACCGCGCCCAACTCGACGCGGCGATTCTCGCCGGCGCCGGCTACGTCGGTGTCGGCCCCGTCTTTCCCAGCGCAACCAAGGAGTTCTCCGAGCCTGAGCTCGCCGGCCTGGCCTTCGTGCAGGCCGCTGCTGATACGACAAACATCCCCTGGTTCGCCATCGGAGGAATCACCGAGGAGAACGTTGCGCGGGTATTAGCCGCGGGTGCAACGCGGATCGCCGTCAGCGCCGCGGTCGTGCGAGCGGAACGGCCCAGGCGGGCCGCGGCGCGGCTGAAGGCGCGGCTCGAGGGACGGGCGCCGGATGACCACAAGGACCTGGATCGTCCCAAAGAGGAATGACGTCTCTCTCCAGCACCGGTTCATCTCTCTTCCGATCAAGGTATAATGCGAACGACCGAAGAGGAATGATCATGGCCCCTGAAGAAATCGCGACGGCTCTTCGCCGGCAACCGTTTGTGCCGTTCCGCATGACACTGACCGAGGGCAGCACCTATGAAGTGCGCCATCCGGAGTTATGCATGATCGGACGCCGCTCGGCGATTATCGGTATCACGTCCCGGGATGACCCCGACCGGCTCTTCGATCGCTCCGTGACCCTGGACCTCCTACACATTGTCAAGCTGGAGCCCCTTGAAACCGCCGGCTCGCCCGCGCAGTGACAGGCCTGAAAACACCGTCAAGGCCTCGTTTCATAGGCGCTCGATGGGCAAAGCCTTGAGCGCCTCCTTTGTTCGTCCCCCCTCTCCTTCCCAATCACGTTCGAAATCCGAGGACGAAACAGCCCTGCAACACACGCCGGGTCGCTTGTCAGGCCGCCCATGCTTGGAGTAGACTGACTCGATCGTTCCGGGCCGGCTTTGACTCGCTCCGAGGCAGTCGACGAGAAGTCGGGACGAACTTGGCCCACTCTTGCAGCGGCGACGTGAGCATTCTTACAACAACGCGACCCAGGGTCAGAATCCAAGGGTCGGGGAACAGAGCCGCTCCTGCGAGGCCATTCGTCGGAGCCAACTCTCTCCCGCGGCACCCTACAAGCACAGATCAGGATCGGTTTGATGGCCAGCAAAGACGCCGACAAGGGAAAAGACAAGGACAAAGCCAAGTCCAAAGCGCATCCGCAAGGCGATGGCAAGCAGCACAAGGCTGAAGCCAAGCCGAAGGACAAGGACAAAGATAAGGCCAAGGCCAAGGAGAGCGCCGAGACCGCCAAGGTGGCCAAAGAAGAGAAGCCCAAGGCTCCGCCCCGGCCCCCGGCCGATCCCCGGCTCAAGATGCTCAAGAAGTTTCACGGCAAGTTCCTGCCCCGCGGCCCACTGCGCGACCGCCTCAAGGTGCTGATGGACCGCTGGAACTCCGGCGAGGAGCACGGCGGAGTCACCTTCGAGGAACTGAAGTCGCTTCACAACGACTGGAAGACCGCTTGTGAGAAGCCGGCCAAGAAGAAGGCCAGCGTCTCCGTTTGATCGGAAACGAAGGCTTCAAGCTCCAGAATGGGCCACGACCAGCTTCCGGATCTTGCCCTCGATCTCCTGAGCCTGATGCCTTGCAGCGGCTGGCCCTCTGCTGCGGCCGCAGTCCCAGAGCCTGCCAGCAGCGACAGAAATGACAGAGCCTTGAGCGATGAAGCACGCATAAACGACCCTCGAAATCAGGACGGGTCAGAAATCACGATTTGACCCGTTCACCTCCGCGCGAGCGAACCGGCTCACGGCCGAGGCGATGGCGCGGGCGGCCGAACGGGCAACCTCGCTGGGGGCCGACTCGATCGCAGCGCGGGCATTCTCGTAGGCAGCCGCGGCGCGGCCGGCATCTTGCTCGAGGACAGCCAGGCCATAGCGCGCCTCGAAGAGCGAAGGATCGGTTGCGAGGGCCTGCTCGTAGGCCTTGCGTGCCGCATCGAACTGGCCTTCCGCGAAGTAGGCGACCGCGAGCCGTGCGTCGCGGACAGCCGGCCGGGGGACCGCCGACGCCCGCCGCCAGAGGTCGCGCGCTTTTTCGGGCTCGCCCAGGTGCAGGTGCAGGGTCGCAATGCGGTCGAGGATATCCCAGGGCGCTTGCTCCGGTGGATAGGCCCGCTCCAGGATCTCGGCCGCCGTACCAGCCCGGCCGCGGGCAAGCCGCTCGGTCACGACCTGATCGAGCTCAGCCAAGTTCTTCCAGGTGGAAGCAGGAGAAGGGCCAAGCCGCTGCTGAATCTGAACCCGAGACGCGTCGGCCTGGGCCAGGTGATCCCTTTGCAAACGATTGATCGGTTGCACCTCGACCAGGCGATCGAGCACCGGCAGCTCGGCCTCATCCATCTGCCGGGCCTCGAAGACCTGCTCCAGGCCCAGCAGCGCCATGAAATCGTGCGGGGACAGGTCCACGGCGCGGCGAAACGCATAGGTTGCACGAACGAGTGGTAGATCGAAAACCGGGTTGAACGGCAATCGAAACCGGGGAGCCGGCTGGGCTGGTGGATCGCGCAGCAGCTCGATCTGCCCCAGAGTCTTCCAGCCCTCCAGCGAGTTCGGGTTGGTCTCGACGATCCGCCGCGCGTAGTCCTGGGCGAGCCAGACCAGCGGGCGGGCCGCGTCTCCCCGGCCGACCGCGAAGTTCAGGTAGTTGCACACACCTTTCGCCGCCGCCAGGAGCGCAGCGAGGCCATGAGGCTCGGTCGCCGGGTCGGGCCGGAAATGGCGCGCTCCGAAATCGACCGTGTGCGTCTTGACCGGTGCGTAAGAGTCGTGAAGGAAGACCGCGACGATCGGATCGAACCAGACGCACTTCCAGTGCCGGCTGGCCAGCAAGCTGGTCCCGATCCCAGCGTTGTCGACGTGATCGACAAGGATGCTGGGCCGGCCCAGCCGATTCAGCTCGTTCTCCCAACCGGGCTGGTCGGCAGCGATGTTCTTGCCCAGCTTCTGGTACTCGTCGAATAGCTCGGCCCCGGCGATTTCCAGACGAGGGTCAGTGAAGACGGTACGGCCCGGTCCGTTCTCCCGCTCTGGGCTGTGATAATACTCGAACACCGAGGCATGGGCGTTGTGGTAGCTCAGAAAACGGTCGGGCATTCCCGCGGTGCCGGCGAACTTCACAGCCTCGTGGGGGAACCAGAGCGGCTCCTCCCCCCAGCCGATTGCGCGGCCCTCGCCGGTTTGCGCGTAGAACTGTCCAGTGCCGACCCAGAGCAGCAAGACTGCCACCGCGATGAGTGTGGCGAGGCGAGGCTTCAAGCCGCTTGCAACGAGGCGCGCCGGATCTCGTGCGGCCGCGAGCTGGTGCCGGGCCGCAACCCACTCGGCAAAGTTCCACGCGGTGACCGAGCCGACCACCGCCGCGAATTGGTGGCTGTTGCGTGTGGCCTGCAGGCTGAGCACGCTGAAGGCCGCGAACATGAGCAGCCGGAATGGACTGATCCGCCAGCTTCCTTCCCCCCCGTCCAGATCGAGCGCAGCACCCCGCTTTTTCCGCCCGGCTCGGGAGGACCGCGAGGATTTCCGCGCGGCCGGCGAACGCCGCGAATTCCCCGGCACGGGCGCGGCGCCCGGCTTGTCGGCAGTGCCGGAATCCGCCTCGCGTCCGCGCAAGCGAACCGCGATCAGCCAGCCGATCGGCACCAGAAAGCTCAGGGCCCCCAGCAGCATCGTCGCCAGGTGAAGCTGGAGCGGCAAGTTCGCCAGCCCGGACCTATCGATGAACAGCCGAATCGGCGTCAGCTCGGCGATGCTGCGGGAGAAGATCGGGTTGCTCATGGTCCTGGCCAGCTCCAGGGGATAGATTGCCCCCCGCAGGCCGTAGGGATTGAGCAGGCAGGCAAGGCAGGTAGCCATGCACGCCGGCACGACCGTCTGCCACCATCGAATGTGCTCCGGGGCCAGGGCGCCGCGGCGAAGGGCGGCATCAACGAGCGCAAAAACCAGCACAATCGGGCCCAGCACGAACAGACCGTGCGTGTTAACCCATGCCAGTTGCACCAGCGGCAAGAGCCAGGCCAGCCCGGGAAAGCGGTCCCAGCGGCAGACCACCGCAACGTCGATTGCCAGGTAGAGCAGGCTCAGGGTCTCCGGTCGGACGTACATCCGCCCGCTAAGCACGAGCAGGGCGGGAAGCCAGGCAAGGATCATCGTCCAGACTGGCCACGATCGCCGGCGCGCGGTGATCAGCAGGAAAACAGCCAGGCATGTGATCACCGCCTTCACCAGGGTGAGCGCCGGCACGCCGCCGTGCTCGCGGACCCAACTGATCCCGACCTGGAAGATCCAGTGCAGGTCGATCCAAGGCGTGCCCTGACGTGTGAACGTGTAGAAATCGACGCGGGGAACCTGGCCGGTCTGGCGAATCAGGTCGCCGGTCCGGAGATGCCAGTAATAATCGGCATCCTTGAGCGGAAAGACGCCCAGCAGAAACGTAAGGGCAAGGAAAAGCGCAATCAGGCAAGCGTCGATGACCCGCAGCCCCCAGGACGGCCGCTCGGCAGAACCGACCTCCCGGCCCGGCCGCGACCATGCGGACTCGGACCTGGGTCGCGGCTCTGGAGGACTCACCGTGGACATGAACACGCTCCTATGAGATATATATCAACACGATGATTGTGAAAGCGAATCGATAATCCCAGTCTACCGGCCGGACCGCACCTGGGTCGAGGCTTCGCGGCGCCAGCCGCGGCCGCCGAGCGCGGCGGTTCCGAAGAAGTTGCATACCCGGCGGATGGCTGATAACTTTCATCCTCTGGCTTCTGCCAGAGTCTCGCTTGTGATCCTCCCGCGGCGTTGTGCCGCCGTACATCGGTGTTCCCATCAATTTCCGGCAAGGGGACCACCGCGTTCAGGCGGCGGGGGAGGAATTGCCGTCCTCCAATGTTGCAGAATATAATTGCACTATCGCCCGTAAGACACTCCCAAGCGGAGCACCAGTT
>JAFAHT010000405.1 GCA_019237095.1 Planctomycetaceae bacterium | reverse complement strand
AAGTGATGGCTGCTCTGCGCAAGGCGGCGATCGGCTTGATGCGGACCATGGGGGTGACCAACATCGCGGAGGCACTTCGCCGTAACGCTTCTCAAGTCGGCGTTCTCTTCACCAGACTGGGTATCTTCAAACAGTAATTGACCCTGTACCAGCAAGAACCTGGAGCGGAATTGGTCCGCGACATGGAGAACTTTTCCGCGTAGACTTCTCTGAGCTGCGAGTTTTGCCGTAACCGTCGGCAGAATTGGAACAGCCTGGCGGGTTCCGGCCCCACCGCGCCGTTGGCGAAGTGCCGGTGTTTTGATATGTTAGGCTGGACGCCGGTTCATCGCGGTTTGGGTGGATCGGAAACTCACCGCGCCCCGATGAGAGTGGTCCGACGATGTCCTCACAGCCTTTCGTACATCTTCACTGTCACAGTCATTACAGCCTGCTCGACGGTCAGAGCAAGATACCCGACTTGATCGACCGCGTCAAATTGCTGGGGATGCCCGCCGTGGCGCTCACGGATCATGGCAATCTCTTCGGCGCGATTGAATTTCTCCGCGAGGCCAAGGCGGCGGGAATCGTCCCGATCGTGGGGATCGAAGCCTACGTCGCGCCCGGCAAGAGAACCGATCGGACGTCCAGCTCGGGCGGGGCGGGAGACGAGCGGTATGCCTATCATCTGACCTTGCTGGCGCGCAACGGCGTCGGCTTTCGCAATCTGCTTCGGCTCTCGTCGCGGTCGTATCTCGAGGGCTACTACTACAAGCCCAGGATCGACCAGGAGATCCTCGCACAGCACAGCGAGGGGCTGATCTGCCTGTCGGGATGCGTCGGCTCCGAATTCTCGCAACTGCTGCTGCACGATCGTGTGACCGAGGCCGAGAACCTGGCCATGTGGTACTACAAGACCTTCGGCGAGGGGAACTTCTTCGTCGAGGTCCAGAACAACGGCTTGCAGATCCAGCGCGACTGCATGGCGCGCGAGCTCGACCTGGCCGGACGGCTCGGATTCCCGGTGGTGGCCACCAGCGACGCCCACTACCTGACCCAGGATGACTACCTGGCCCACGACGTTTTGCTCTGCATCAATACCGGCAAGACGATCGACCAGCCCCTGGACAAACCGCGGTTCGTGGCCGACGACGGCAAGCTGTCCGACCAGTTTCACGTGCGCAGTCCCGAGGAAATGTACAGCTTCCTTCCCGGCATGGATGAGGCGCTGGCGATGTCGGCGCGGATTGCCGAGGGAATCGAGGAGAACTACGGCAGCCTTGGCCTGGGCAAGCGGCAGTTTCCCTCCTTTCAGGCACCCGAGGAGAAAAGTACGGAAGAGTACCTGCAAGAACTCTGCGAGCGAGGCCTGCGCGAGCGCTACGGCGATCCACCGCCGCCCTCGGCCCAGGAGCGGCTGGACCACGAACTGGACGTGATCAAGCGCATGGGCTTCGCCTCCTACTTCCTAATCGTCTGGGACTTCGTCCGCTACGCTCGCGAGCGCGGCATCCCGGCGTCGGCGCGCGGGTCGGCATGCGGCGCCCTGGTCAGCTACGTCCTGCACCTCAGCAATGTCTGCCCGATCAAGTACGACCTGCTGTTCGAGCGGTTTCTCGACCCCAATCGCTCCGAGGCGCCCGACATCGACATCGACCTCTGCCAGGAGCGGCGCTACGAGGTGATCGACTACGTCCGGAAGAAGTATGGCGACGCCAACGTGGCCCAGATTGGCACCTTTGGCACGATGAAGGCCAAGGCGGCGATCAAGGACGTGGGCCGGGTGCTGAGCATTCCCCTGGCGCGGGTCGAGCAGATCAACAGGCTGATTCCGACCCGGCTCAACATCACGCTCGAGGACGCCCTCAAGGAAGAGCCGGCCCTGCGCGCGATGGTCGACCAGGACCCCGAGATCGAACGCCTGATCCGGTTCGCGAAGCGGCTCGAGGGTTCCGCGCGAAACGCCAGCACGCACGCCGCGGGCGTGGTGATCGCCGACCAGCCGCTCGAGTCCTTGGTTCCGCTCCAGGTCATCCGCCGGGGCGACAAGGACGAGATCGTCTGCACCCAGTGGGACATGGGCGACGTCGAGAAAGCCGGGCTGTTGAAGATGGACTTCCTCGGCCTGCGCAACCTGACCACCCTGGAAACGGCCGTCCGGATCATCAACGAGCGCCATCCCGAGGCGCCTGTCGACATCGACCGGCTTCCCATGGACGACCGGATGGCCTTCGAGCTCTTGCAGCGCGGGGAAACCAAGGGCGTCTTCCAGCTCGAGAGCTCGGGCATTCGCGACCTGCTGGTCAAGATGAAGCCCGACCGGTTCGCCGACATCATCGCGACCAATGCGCTTTACCGGCCGGGCCCGCTCAACGGCGGCATGGTCGACGAGTACGTGGACGTCAAGAACGGCCGGAAGCAGGCGACCTACATTCACCCCATGCTCAAGGAGGTGCTCGAGGAAACGTACGGGGTGATGGTCTACCAGGAACAGGTGATGCGGATCCTCAACCGGCTGGGTGGCATCGAGCTATCCAGGGCCTATGCCACGATCAAGGCGATCTCCAAGAAGAAGGCCGACACCATCGCCGAGAGCCGTGGCCAGTTCGTCGAGGGGGCCGTCGAGCGCGGGCTGGATCGAGAGAAGGCGCTGAAGATCTTCGACCTGATCGAATATTTCGGCGGCTACGGCTTCAACAAGTCGCACAGCACGGCCTACGCGCTGGTGGCCTACCAGACCGCCTATCTGAAGAGTCATTATCCCACGGAGTACATGGCCGCGGTGCTGTCGTCGGAGATGGACGGCGCCGAGCGCGACAAGTTCTTCGTCGAGCACATCGACGATTGCCGGCGGATGGGCATCGAGGTGCTGCCGCCCAACGTCAACGAGGGTGGAGTGGCGTTCCGGGTTGGCAAGGAAGGGCAGATCCACTTCGGCTTGGGCGCGATCAAGGGGGTAGGCGTGAAGGCGGTCGAGGCGATCGTCAAGGCGCGCCAGCAGACGGGGCCGTTCAAGAGCCTGGACGATTTCTTCGAGCGCGTCTCGACCCGCGAAGTGGGTAGCGGTTGTGCCGAAACCTTGATCCGCGCCGGGGCGTTCGATTTTCTGGGTGCCCGGCGCAGGCAACTTCTGGTGATACTGCCGCGCGCAATCCAGGGGGGCCAGGCCAAGCAGGACGACCGCCGCCGCGGTCAGCGCGGGCTTTTCGACGATCTGGAGGCTACGGTCGGGTCCAGCTCGAATGGCAACGGCAAGGGCCAGGGTCAAGATCAAGGCCACGACCCGGCCGCGGTCAACCTGCCCGACGTTCCCGAGCTGGCCGATGCCGAGCTCCTGGGCGGCGAGAAGAAGGCACTCGGCTTCTACATGTCGAGCCATCCCCTGACTCGCCACGCGGCCTTGCTCCAGACCCTGGCGACCCATGGCGCGGCCGAGCTGGCCGGACTTCCCGACAAGACCGAGGTCATCCTGGGAGGAATGATCGCCAGCGTCCAGGTGCGCAACGTGCAAAAGAGCCGGTCGGGCCTGACACGCATGGCCAAGCTCAGCTTCGAGGACTTGACGGGCTCGACCCCGGCCATGCTCTGGCCCGAGGAATACGCCAAGCTTGGCGAGCTCGTCAAGAACGACCTCATCGGTTTCGTCAAGGGAACGCTCGACCGCCGGCGTGAGCCCGCGGAACTGATCATCAGCAAGATCATGCCCATCGAGACCGCCGCCGCCGAGCTGGCCCGCGGCGTGGTCGTGCGGCTGCACAAGGGCGTGCATCAAGAGGCCGACCTGGAGCGGCTGCTGCGGTTCGTTCGCGTCCGCCCCGGGCACCTTGATCTCTTCCTCGAGATCGTGGGCATCGAGCATGTTCGCCGCGCTGTCTACAAGGCCGGTGCGTCACTACGCATCCGGTACAACGAGCGGCTGATGGCCGATATGGAAGACGTGGTCGGTTCCGGCAATGTCCGTTTGCTGGGTCAACGTGGCGCTACCGCCCGGCTCGACTCGATCGCGCAGCCAACTCCCTCTCTCCAGCCTGCCAAGATCTTGGCAGCGGAGACCGAGATCGACGACACCTCGCCGGAGGAAATGGGCGAAGACTGACGGTGAATCGCGTCTGCGACTCCTTTCGGCGAAGGGAACTTCCCTCTCATCAAAATTTCGTTTGAAATTTGAGCGAGAATTTCTTACTTCTGTAGGGTGACGGGGCGGGAGGATGGTCGATGGTCAGCGATCTGAGGGCCCGTTGCACGGATGACCAAATTTGCCCTTACTCTCGCGCTCTGGACGACTTTGCCGACGTGCCGGCCAACCCCCGACCGATCCTCCAAGTTTCCACACCTACATCGAGTGAGCATCCATGACCTGGACCGTCGGAACGAAATTGAGCGCGAGACGCACGGCCCTAGGTCGCGCAGTGGGCATCGTGGCGGCTGCCGGGCTGATGATATCGGGTCTCTCCGGCTGCGGAGAGCCCACTTACTCGACTCCGACGGTCTATCCAGTCCAAGGGCAAATCCTGTTGTCCGATGGGAAACCCTTGACCTCCGGCCAGGTTGTCCTTGTGTCCAATCAGGGAATGGAGTTCCCGGGAAAAGTGGGATCGGATGGCCGCTTCTCGATCAAGAGTGGAGCCGGCGATGGCGCTCCCGAGGGTGAGTACACAGTGCGCATCGATCCCGAGCCGCAGCCCGTGAGCGCGGGCCGAGCCCAAAAGGGCG
>JAFAHT010000147.1 GCA_019237095.1 Planctomycetaceae bacterium | reverse complement strand
ACGTGGTCAACGCCTCCGACCTCAACGAGATGCCAGAGAATGCGCTCTACGTCGAGGGAAGCGTCATCTGCCGGCTGCTGATGGGCACGGCGGGTCTGCAGCCCGTCCGGCAAAACCGGGTCATCGTCTTGCTCAACGCGCATCAGGACGAATCGTTCATCTACGTGGCCGTGAACTCGGTGAGCGCGGCCCGCGCCGTGTTCGGCCTGCAGTGCCCCGGGACGCTGCTCAAGGATCCGCCGCTCCTGATGAAGTCGCAGTACTCGTCGGCGGGGGGTCGCGCTGGGTCGCGTCGAGGGGATGGGAACCTTGCTCGAATTGCTCGACAAACACCGCAACGAGTATGACGCGATCGCGATCGCCTCACCCATCGACGTGCCTCCGGACTACCACAGCATGTATTTCCAGAGCGGTGGCAAGATGGTGAATCCCTGGGGCGGTGTCGAGGCGATGCTGACGCACGCCATCTCCATCCTTTGCGACGTCCCCTCGGCGCATTCGCCCATGCTCGAGTCGCAGGAGATCTCTGACGAGGAGCCGGGGTTGGTCGATCCGCGGATGGCCGCCGAGGCGATCTCGCTCGGGTTCCTCGAGTGCGTCCTCAAGGGGCTCCAGCGCGCACCTCGGATCGTCTCGGAGCGGGAGGCCATGTGCCTGCCGGGTGTCATTACTGCGAACGATGTCTCGTGCCTGGTCATACCCGACGGCGTCCTCGGCCTGCCGACGCTCGCCGCCCTCGAGCAGGGCATCCCGGTCATCGCGGTGCAAGAGAACGCCAACCTGATGCAGAACGACCTCTCGGCCCTGCCCTGGGCACCCGGGCAATTCATCCCGGTGGCGAACTACTGGGAGGCCGCTGGCGTGATGTGCGCGCTCAAGGCCGGCATCGCGCCTGAATCCGTGCGACGCCCCCTCGCGGCCACGCTCATCAATGGAGAGCCACTCACCGGCATGGCGCTGTCCCGGCCGAGCCATGAGCCCGGCATTGAGTTTGAGCATGCGGCCCATGGGAGTAATGGGAGTAATGGCCACATCGCGTGATTCCCCCAACAGGAGTCGTGGCGAGCCAAGCTCGCCGGCACCTTGCTTGTTCTCGAAGGCTCCCATCATGTCAACAACGAAATCTCTCTCAAATTCATTGAGTGGACGGTCCGAGACCCCATTTGCGCGAACGATCGCCGCGATCGACATGACGGGCAATCCCGAGCTCCGCGGGCTCTGGTTCCCAGGCACCCGCGTTCCGGCAGATCTCGCGTCACGGTCGGGACTTCCCGCCGAAGGCTTCCCATCGCCCCTGGGGTACTGGATCGTCAAGCACGATGGTCTTGCCTCTCCATCGAGCACCGGGCTGCGCATGGTCGTGACGGGGCCAGGGGAAGAAGCCCCAGAGTTCGTAGCCAGACCCGACGAATCGCGCCAAGCCGGTAGGCGGTTTCGCATGCAGACAGTCAAGATCAAGGCTCCCGGTCCCGACACCGGCGATGTCGTCTTGACGATCGGGCCGGGAACCGCGCGGGTCGTCGCCAGGGAATCCACGTGGGATGTCCTGGCCGAACCGATCATCCTCGCGGTCTGCCAGGTCTGGCGTTTTCAGTCCATCGAGGCCGAGATCGAACATCTTACCGCCAGCGCGCTTGAGGATCTGAGCTACGCCAATGTGCCGGGCCTCGCCAGCCTGGGTGAAAGCAGCCGCCTCATGGACCTCGGCGGGAAAACGCGCGCTGCGATTGTGGACCTGACGTATTTCCAGACGCTGCTGACCGACCCGCTCGCCTACTTCGACTCCCGGCGTTCGGCACGGGTCTTTCGCCTTCTGTGCGACCGGTTCGGTCTTGACGATTGGTCCAACTCGATCGACCACCGTGCCGAGTTGGTCGAGGCGACCTACGAGACGATCACCGAAAAGCTCTACCACCTCCGGTCGCACGCGCATGACGTCGTACTTGAGGTCATCATCGTTGGCTTTCTCTTGATCGATATCCTGATGCGGATCTGGGAAGCCATGGTTTGATTCGAGTCTTGACGCATCATTTCCAAAAGAGTTGGGCACGGCTTCGGCTCGCTCTCGACGGTTTGGCGGCAACATGTTAGAATGCCTCCCGCATGTCCTGGACTCAGCCCGAAGTGGTTCTTCTCTCCGTTGCGCCCCTGGCGGCGACATTGCAGGCTGTCCCAGCATTTCGGATCAGGGCGCTGGACATGGATGCGTACCACGTACGAGGCCCTCGATTTGGCATATTCGTATTTGTGCTCACGCTTTCCGGTTGCACACTGCCCGGCCCTGTCCCGGTCGGCCCGACGGGTCCCCAGCCGTTCCCATCGGGCCAGGGAGCTCTGGACGCTGGCGTCCCGTCCTGGAAGGGCGACGACCCAGCTTGCACCGCGACCCTCAATACATCCGCGCCCCGATGCGATGACCAGACGATCGTGACTCCCGCACCCGCATCGAGCCCGCCTATCGCCAGGAGCACCAGTCCCAAACGATCATCCGCGACTGGTCGCAAGCGAGCCGACGAAGCCCATCGCGGCCCGAGCCGCAGTTCCCAGGAGTCGAGTCGGCTCACCCCCGCTGCCACTTCGAGCGCACCAGCGACTACGGAGGACGAAGACGATGAAGACGACAAGGACAACAGCAAAGGCAAGCCCGCCCAGGATGAGAAAAAAGACGGCGAAAGCAACAGCAAGAATCACAACGACAGCATGACCAACGAGGATGTCGGAGACGATAAAAGTGATGACGACAAAGCAAAAAGCGCCAGCCTTGGGGACAAGACCGTCCAAGACGAGGAAGAGGAACAACACGAGGAAGAGGATTTTAAAACCGATTTGTTAGATAGCTTGCTCGGGCTCCAAGAGTCGCGGCTTGGGGTCTTTGGCTGGGTCGAGGCAAACTACACCGCAAACCCACAGGTCGGCGTTGATGGGAAGAACTTCATGCTCATCCCGAATTCGCTGGCCAATGCTTTCGTCTTCCAGCAGTTGTATCTGGTGTTCGAGCAGAAGATCAAAAACCGCGACCAGATCGACTGGGGCTTCCGCGTCGATAACCTGTTTGGAGCCGACTCGCAGAACTTTCACGATATCGGGCTTCTGGACAAAACCTTTGCCCCCAACACATTCGGATATGACCCGGTTCAGTTCTACGGCGAGTTGCACTTACCGATCGGCGGTGGCATCGACATCCGGGGCGGCCGTTTCTTTGCGCTGCCAGGATACGAGGCGGCCACCGCGCCGGGCCGTCCGCTCCTGTCGACCACCAACATGTTCAGCTTCGGCGCTCATCCCTACACCCAGTTCGGCGTGCTGACCACCTGGCACATCACGGATCGGTTCGAACTCTCTAACGGCGTCGTCAACGGCTGGAACCACTGGATCAGCGATCGCAATCCCTGGAGCTACGCAGGCGGCTTCAACTGGAGGTCGAAGAATGAACGGACAAACCTGACGTTCACACTCAATGCTGGTTTCACCCAGTTCGCGCGTGTGTTTCCCGACGAGGTCAATGGCGTCCCCACGCCGCCACAACTGATCGACAATCCCCGGCTCCCCCAGCGGAGCAGTAACACCACGCTGTTCACCACGGTCCTCACTCACAAATGGACCGACGACTTGACCATGGTCATCGAGGCCGACTTTGCGATCGTGAACCAACTCGCCCCGCTGCTTCCCAGCATGCCCGAGGGCCACGCCTCCTATTACGGCCTGGCCGGCTGGTTCCTCTATGCGTTCACCGACAAGGTGACCGGCGTCGCGCGGGCCGAGGTGTTCCGCGACAACAACGGCCTTTTGACCGGCTTTTCCGACAACTTCTACGAATCCACCCTGGGCCTGATTTACAAGCCCTTTCCCTGGCTCTGGTTTCGCCCCGAGACCCGGTTCGACTGGGCCCAGTTCACCCGCCCCTATTATGACGACAACGCCGCCGACCACTACCGAACCAATTTTCGGCTAACCTTCGGCTTTGACGCGATCTTCATCTTCTAACCGGCTCGCCGCGGGGAGCCATGGAGAACAGGCTGTGGCGGTGGCTGTAAAACGAGCACGGGGCAAACCGGGGTGGACCCCGAGCTTGCCCCGTGCTCCCGGTTGAACTCGCCACTCACTTTGCCGTGGCCAGCTTCTTCTCGCCGGTCTTGGCCGGTTCGCTCTTGGTGCCCACCCAGTCGATGAGGATCGGGGTGGCGATGTAGACGGTGCTGTAGGTACCGCTCAGGAAGCCGACGACGAGGGCGAAGGCGAAGCCGTGCAGGCCCTCGCCGCCAAGGATGTAGAGAATGACCACGACCAGCCAGGCGGTGAACGCGGTCAAGACGGTCCGGCTCAAGGTCTGGTTGATGGCGTCGTTGACCATCTTGTTGGTCAAGTGGGGCGTCTTGCCCTTGGTCTCGCGGATCCGGTCGAAGATCACGATCGTGTCGTTGGTCGAGAAGCCGATCAGGGTCAGGAACGCCGCCACGATCGGCAGGTCGATCTTGAACTGATCGATCATGAACAGGCTGCTGATGATCGGGATCCTGACCAGCCAGTAGCTGAGGGCGATCGCGCCCAGGGTGATCAAGACGTCGTGGACCACGGCGAGCACGGCCGCCAGCCCGTAGATGAACGAATGGAATCGCCACCAGAGGTAGACGATGATGATCACCCAGCTTGCCACGGTGGCGATCAGGGCGAGGGTTCTCGTCTCGCTAGCCACGGTGCCGCCGAAGATCGTGATCCGCTCGAAGAGAAGGTCGCGGTTGCTGGCCAGCGACTCCTTGAGCTTGCCGATCTGGGCCTGGGCAATATCCGGCTCCAGGTCGGTCCGGAGCACGAGGTCAGTGCTTGCCGTGCCGGATTCTTTGGCTGGTGCTTCCGAGATCTCGAACCGGGTGGTTGGATTGGCGATGCCAGCACGCTCCAGGACCTTGGCGAACTCGACCGCCACCACCTGGGCGGGAGCCTGGGTGCTATTGAAAGCCGTGGTGTTGAAGCTCAGAGGATACTCCCGGCCGCCGGCGAATCGCGTGCTGAGCGCGGGGTTCGTCTTGGAAGCCTCGCCCGCGGCCGCGCTGGGGATCGGCTTGGCGTCGCCCACGGTCATTTCCACTTTGGCCAGAGCCGGCCCGAAGGCTTCAATGATCTTGTTCTTGACCTTGTCCTTCTCCTGCTGGGAGTCCTGGTCGGTTGCTGTCGTGCGGATGTTGAACCGCGCCAGCTTGGTGTCGTTGCCGACCCGGAGGCTCTCGACGGTCACGTCGGGCAGCACACTCGCCTTCTGGCGGACGAACTCCGCCCGCCTCGACTCGGAGAGCGACTGGACGGTCGGGTCGGACTCATTGAGCCGGATGGTGACCAGCGTCCCGCCAGTAAAGTCGATGTTGTACATCGTCCGGCCGCGGGCGAAGAAGGCGACCAGGCCAAGGAGAATGAGGATCAGCGAGCCGGCCATGCAGTAGTAGCGCGGGCCGATGAAATCGATGTTGGTCTTGTCCCACATCCTGAGCATCCGCAACTGCTTGATCCAGCCCTGGGCATAGGCGGTCTCGAAGATCACCCGCGACATGAAGACCGCGGTGTACAGGTTCCAGAGCATGCCGATGATCATGGTCAAGGCGAAGCCCTTGACTTCCTCGGTGCCCACGGCGTAGAGCACGATCGCGGCCAGCAAGTTGGTGACGTGCGAGTCGAAGATCGTGACCCAGGCACGGTTGAACCCGTTGCGGATCTGCTGGGCGATGCTGGCGCCTCGTTCCTTCTCCTCGCGCATTCGCTCGAAGACCAGCACGTTGGCATCGACGGCCATGCCGATGGTGAGCGCCAATCCGGCCAGTCCGGGCAATGAGAACGTGGCCTGCATGAAGGCCATGGTCCCGATCAACAAAATCATGTTGGCCACCAGGGCGATGACGGCCACGATGCCTGCGAACCGGTAGTAGAGGACCATGAAGACCGGCACGACCAGCATCGACACCCAGATGGCGCGCCAGCCCTTGGCGATCGAGTCTTCGCCCAACGTTGGGCCGACCTTTTCCTCCTGGGCCGGCGTCGGGTTCAGGCTTGCCGGCAGGCTGCCCGCCTGGAGAATGTTGATCAGGTGCTGGACTTCCTTGGGCTTGAACCCCGAGCCGCCTCCCTCGATGATGCCCGAATCGCGGATCTCGGAGTTGATCGACGGGGCCGACATCACCAGGTTGTCCAGCAGGATCGCCAGTTGATACTTGAACGCGTCTCCTTCCTCGGGAAGGTGCTCGCGGGTGAGCTGGCCGAACCGCCGGGCGCCCTGGCGGTTGAACTGGAATCCGACGGCCGGCTGAAGCCGCTCATCGGTCGTGGCGTAGGCTCGCGACAGGAAGCTGCCGGTCACGTTCTGCCGGTCCAGGGTACAGAGGATATAGATCTCTGAGCGGCCCGGTGAGACTTTTTCCTCGCGCACGATCGGGTCGGTGGGTCGGGGATTGCTGGGATCGCCGCCATGGATGGCGCTGGGGTTGTACTCGATCCGGTAGGAACTGATCGACTTCAAGCCATGGGGACGAGTCAGCGTCAAGGTGTTGGCCGTGTTTCGGCTGACCGGGATGTTCACGGTCTGGTCGGGTCCCTCATCGCCCTTGCCGGTCAGGGTGACGTCGGTTCCCGCGTACAAGTCTTTCTTCCACTTCTGCTGAAGGTCCGTGATGGTATCGCTGGTGAAGGTCGGGCTGGTGCCGGTCGAGATCTCGCCCAGGCGGGCCCACTTGTAACGCGCGGGGGGCTTGGCCAGGCCCTGGGGCCCCAGCGCGCGGTCCACCGCCGCTGCGTCGTGCTTGCGGTTGGCCAGGATGCGGAACTCGAGTGAGCCGACATCCGTCAGCATCTTCTTGACTTCCTCGACCTCCTCATCGTTGGCCAGTGGAAGGATGATCTCGATGCGATTGCTGCCGATCTTGCGGATCGGGGTCTCCTTGACGCCTTGGGGGTCGGCGCGCTGCTTCAATGCCGAGATCAGCTCGTCCATGTTGAAGTTGGGGCCGAGGTTTTCCCGTGCGACCTCGTAGACGAGAATCGTCCCACCCGAGAGGTCGATACCCAGCTTCAGCTTCTTATCGGGGGGGATCATGGCGAGCAGGCCAAGCGCCACCGATGCGATGATCAGAATGATTTTCCAGCGAGACTGTTTCATGGTCGTTCCTCAAACCCGGCGTGCCACCGCCAGCCGCGTCCTGCGGCCGGCGTCATTACATTAAATGGATGTGTTACAGCCTTTCGCCTCAAGTGAGAGAACGGCCCCGCATGGTCCTCCCTTGACCGGTCGTCGGCCTCTCAGTCCGTCCGTGCCGGGTGCGTGTCTGGCCGGCGCGAGAATACGGGGATCACGAAGCTTCCGCCGCCTTCTCCGACGTTGTTTCCAGCACCCGCGTGACGCTCGACCGGGTCATGGTCATCTTCACGCCCTTGTCGTCGTCGATGCGAACCACCAGCTTGTCTCCGCTAGGATCCACCGAGACCACCGTGCCGAAGATGCCACCGGCCGTCACGATCTTGTCGTTCTTCTTCAAGGCATCGATCATCGCCCGCCGCTTCTTCTCTTGTTGCTGCTGGGGAAGCCAGATCATGAAGTAGAACAGGAAGGGAATAGGCAAGAGGATCAGAAGTCCGCTCCAGTTGTTCCCCGGGTCCTGGGCGAACAGCAATCCAAGCTGGTGAAACGATCCGGGCATGATAGGATGTCCGTGTGGTGCTCGGTAGGATCAGCAAGCCAGGAACGAGGCTCACCCAAGACATTTCCCGTCCCGAGGCCTGGCTGCCGGCCATCAGAAACTGCACTCTAACGCCTAGGGTCCCAAAGCTTCAAGCACTTCCAGATGGAACTGGACAAACCGGCCCGCGGCAATCGCCTGACGAATCGCGCGAGTTAGCCGATGGAGGTAGGTCAGGTTATGGATCGACGCCAGGATCGGCCCCAGCATTTCTTTGGCCAGAAAAAGGTGGCGCAGGTAGGAGCGACTGAATCGGCGACACGCCAGACACTCGCATCCCTCCTCGATGGGGCGGGGGTCGCGCGCGTGCGAGGCATTGCGTAATTTTACCGATCCCTCACTACTAAAACAAGTTGCATTGCGGCCGTTGCGCGTCGGCAAAACGCAGTCGAAGAGATCGATCCCGGTGGCCACGGCGTTCAGGATATCCTGGGGCCGGCCGATCCCCATCAGGTAGCGTGGCTTGTCATAGGGCAGAAGGTGGGTCGTGACCTCCAGGGCCAGCCCAACCTCATCGCGGCTCTCGCCCACGCTCACTCCACCGATGGCGTAGCCATCAAGATCGAGCGCGATCAGCGCCTCGGCACATCTCCCGCGCAGGTCGGCGTGCGCACCTCCCTGGACAATGCCGAAGAGCGACTGGTCGGCCCGGGTGTGCGCCGCCTTGCAGCGGCCAGCCCAGGCGATGGTCCGATCCACCGCCTGGCCGATCTCGTCCCGGCTTGCCGGCAGCGCGGGGCAATGATCCAGGCACATGGCCACATCGGAGCCCAGCGCCTGCTGGATGAATACGGCGCGCTCGGGTGTCAATTCCAAGAGCCGGCCATCGACGTGCGACCGGAACGCCACTCCGTGGTCATTGATCCGGTTCCGGCCCGCCAGGCTGAAGACCTGGAACCCACCCGAATCGGTCAAGATCGGGCCTTCCCATCCCATGAACGAGTGCAGGCCGCCAAGCGCGGCGACGGTCTCCTCGCCGGGCCTGAGGGCCAGGTGGTACGTGTTTGCCAGGAGCATCCGCACGCCAGTGGCGCGAATCTGGTCGGGAGTCAGGCCCTTGACCGTCGCCTGTGTTCCCACCGGCATGAACGCCGGGGTCTCGACCGCGCCGTGAGGGGTCTCGAGCCGGCCCAGCCGTGCTGCCGAGGTGCCATCCCTGGCCAGGGTTGTGAATCGCACCGGACGTCTCGACGCGATCCGACCGGCGGTCTCTGAGCAGATGGTCAAGCGCGCATACCCTGCCCGAACGGTCCGGGCCAGCCGAGTGAGTGGTCAAGGTGTGGTGGGCCGCGCTCTCCGCTTGACCCACCCTCCGGATCGATCCTCCCGCGGGGCGGAGCACGGTGATCCGATCCGATCAGTCATTCTTGAGCTTCAGCCCCAGCGTGCTCAGCTTGTCGCGGACTTCGTTGAGCGAGGTCACGCCGAAGTTCTTGCACTCCAGGAGCTCATCACCAGACCGCTTGGCCAGATCGCCCACCGACTGGATGTTGAGCTTGCTCATGCACTTGCGAGCACGTACCGAAAGGCTCAGCTCGCTGATCGGCTTGATCAGCAAGGCCTGCACCTCGGGGGCCACCTCCTGGGGCGGATCAGCGCGATGGTCCTGCGTGGCCACATTGCGATCGCCGCCTTCGAGGGCCATGCCCAGCCGAACGCCCTTGGAGCCCATCATGTCCTTGATCTCGGCGAGCGAGGTCTCGCCAAAATTCTTGCTGGACAGAAGCGCGGCTTCGGTGGTGCGTGTCAGGTCTCCGAGCGTGCGGATATTCATCTTGCGAAGGCAGTTGCGGCTCCGAACCGAAAGCTCGAAGTCGGTCACGGGTATCTCGAGAAGCTGCTTGAGGACCGTATAGCCCTTCTCGGCCTCCTCGTCGTAGTACATTCCCTTGCTGGCCTGGCAATCCTTGACGAACAGCCGGGCGCGCGGGTGATTGGGTTCATGGGCAAGGACCTGGCGATAGCATTGCTCGGCCTCGCGGAACCGCATCTCGTCCTCGTAGAGCACGCCCAGGTTAATCCAGGCCGCCAGGGGAACCGGCGGGCGCTCGGTGCACCGCTTGTAAAGGTCCACTGCCGCGTCGTCGTTGCCGAAGAGGTCGTTGATGTACGCCAGCTCGAACAGGGCGCCGTTGTGGTCCCGATCGAGGCTGAGGGCTTTTTCCAGTTCACTTGCGGCCTGGCCAAGCTCTCCCTCGGCGGCCAGGATGGCACCCTGCTGGAAATGGAACTCGGCCGAGACCCCGCTCAGCTTCTGCAAGCCGCCAAGGATCTTCTTGGCCTCCTCCGCTTGGCCGGTTCGGCGCAGGGCACCAGCACGATGAAGCTCGGAATTCTTGGGGTCATATCCGAGCTTGGCCGCTTGGGCGAAGGCCTTCGCGGCGTCGTCGTACTTCTGCAAGTTCTCGAAGGCCAGACCCTGGAAGAAGAAGGCCATCCCCGCTTCACTGGCCCGCTTCAGATGTTCCAGCCCCGAGCCGTACCGGCCCAGGAGCACCTCGCCCACTCCCAGGCGGAGATAAGTCTCGGGCTTCTGATCCTTCCTGTCCCGCTCGCGAATATTGGCCACGGCGTCGCGGAGCGTCCGGTAACGCGAGGGGTCGCGGCCCAGCACCTCGCGCAGATCCGCCACCGCGGAAGCATCAAACGGCGTCCGGTCCATGATCGCGCGGACGTCGGTGGTCATCATCTCGGCCATGCCATCAATTCTCCAGTAACCCCTCCCTGGTTCCCGGGATACTCCGATCGCCACCGCATCATCAGGGTGGACTTCCTTCATCATCGCCGGAACATCGTTTGGCTGTGTCAGGCCCCTCCTCCAGTGATCGGCGCGACACGGCATCGAGAGGGTGAATCCCACATCATACCAAAGTCGTGTCGTCTGTCAAAGTCCCGCGGACTTGTGCATCAGGGCAGTTTCCTGCCGGCTGAACTTGCTTTTGAGCAGATAAGGTGACAGGAACGAATGGCACTCGGATTAGGAGTAACGTCTTAACGTCTTATGGCTTAACGAGTTACGATTCACTCTTCTTCAAAAATATCAACAGATACATGTATATAAAATATAGAATAAGCCTCAGAAGCGCGGGGTTCAGGGTCCAGTGAGATAGAGATCATGTTATTAATTATTAGTCGATGTGCCGGTGTTTTCCTCCGTAACACCTTAAAGCCCAGTGTGTTAAGCTTAACTGAGTGCCATTCCTTCTGCTTCGAAGGAATGTCTCGATTCACGATTCCTCGGACAATTCGTCCAGCGATGCCTCGGAGGTGGCGTTCTGGGTTCGGATCTGCTCGAGGTTGCGCCGCAATACCCCGAGCTTGTCGTTGCCGGTGATGTACTGGCAATAGGGAAGAACCAGTTGGATGAGCTCGGAATCCCCGGGCCCCAGATCGTCGACGGCCTGTTTGACGATTTCCAGAAAGCGGTCCAGTCCTTCGTCCGGGACGTGGACCCGGGCCAGCAACACTTTGAGCTGGGTCAAAGGCGAGGGGTGCAAGGCCACCGCCGCGGTCGCGGTCGAGGCCGAGCTACCGGAGGCGTTTCGCGACGACTGTACCAGGGCCGCGGTCCGATCACCCGTGACGGCCACCTCGCGATCGCGGGAGCGGGGCGATTCGGCGTCGCGGCCGCGGCGACTGGCCTCGATGGCCTGGACAAGTTGCTCCTGTGCCTCGGCGACGTAGGCGGCCCAGTCTGTCGAATAGTCCTGACGGAAGGCCTCGATGTAGCCGGGTTCGTACTGCCGGGAGAGCCACTTCAACTGGTGGAAGACGCGGTGCCCCAGGGCCTGGAGATCCTCGGTCGTGTCGGTTTCGCGGTCGTGGGCGGCCTGGTAACAACGGAAGCGACCGATCCAGACTTTGAGCCGGGCATACTGCTCGAGCTTGCTCAGCGCGGGGAAGCCATTGAGTCCGGCTTCGACCTCGTGGGCCAGGAGCTGGAGCTGTCCGCCCGGGAAATGCCCCTCGGCATCCCAGAGCATGCGGTCAAGGGCTGCGAACTGCTCGGCGAGCTCGGGCTGCAGCCGGTCGAGCTCGCGGCGGAGCTGGCGATACTGATCCAGGGCCGCGCGGAGCTCGCGCCGGGCTTCCTCCACCGCGCGGGTGACCTCCTCGAGATCGGCCCGCGCCTGCCTCCTCGTACGCTCGATCTCGGCCTGGGACGTGGCGATCAACTGTTCCACGTCGGTCTGCGATTCCAGTGAGGACTTGAATTGCGCCAGCTTTCGTACCAAATCTTTGAGCATATGCTCATCCGCATCGGCCTGCTCGATCGCCCGCAAGCATGCGGGCCGAACCGTCCGTAACCGCTCAACGGCCTGCCGGGCGGCCAGCTCCGTCGACCGAAACTGATCGGCCGCCTGCTGCGTCTCGCCTTCAATCTTCCGCGCTCGTGTCTTGGCTTCGGCCTGCCGGACTAGCTCCGCAAGCCGCTCCAGGGCTGGGGTCATGATAATCTCTCTCATCGGACTTCGATAATGAATTTACGTAGACGACTCTATGTTTGAACATGAACGTTCATCAAACACGACGATCTCAGCGGGCCTCGCTCTTCCTGGCAATTCCCACATCTGCATGATACACCCGCGACAGCCAAAGGAGAACCCAGAGGCGTGTAAGTCGAGCCCCGCTGGCCGGTAACCCTGGCACTCTTGCAGGCAACCCAAGAAAAACAGGGGTTGGAAATCTTTGCTCTCCCGATAGAATTAGCAAATCGTGAAAACCTCAAGAAGGACCAAGACCGCATAGGGCATCCAGGGATGAGCATACCGTTTGAACTTAGGGGAACAGGGAAATCGAATCCGATGGTGCGGACCGCTTGGGTCTGGCTTGTCGCCGCAGTCGGCATGGCGATCGCGGGTTGCGGGCAAAGTAGCTTCAGATCCGGGCCAGACTATCCGGTGAAGGGGAAGATTCTCCTCGCCGATGGCAAACCCTTGCGTGCCGGCCAGGTGGTCTTCGTTTCGTCGGAGACAGCCTTGTCTTACGTGGGGCCGATCGGGGATGACGGCGGCTTCGAATTGAAGCAGGGAGGTCGTGTCGGGGCTCCGGCAGGCAACTACAAGGTGCGCATCGAGATCGATGAGTCAAGCTTTCCGAAACGCCCCGACAAGTCTTCCAATCTGCCTTTCCCGGCCAAGTATCGGGACGAGGATGGTTCCAAGCTGACCGCCACGGTCAAGGCCGAACCGGAGAATGCCTTCGAGTTCAAGCTCACCAAGTGAGCTTCACTTGCGTGTGGCTAGGCCGTTGCGATCGCTGGAACGGTTTGGTTCACAGGCGTTGGCGACGGAACCTCTGACCGATCCGGTTCAACCGCTGCCCTTGGCCCGGTAGCTTCGCCAATCGATGCCGAGCTTGCGCATCCGGGGGCGGAGGGTATGAGGATTGATGGCGAGCCGGGCCGCGGCGCGGGACTCGCCGGTGATGAGGCACGGAATTCGTTCGGCTTCGATCCCGCGTCGGCAACTCGTCTCATACTCGGACAGCTCCGTGGCGAAACGCCGGGACTCGACCGGATTCGCCGGGGCATGACCGCCGCGGACTCAGCGACCGTCCTCACGGATGTCCCCAGCGAGCAGCGACGTGCCGACGATTCCGCTCCGACGGTAACAACTTGTCCGACGGTTACAACTTTGGTACGAGGAGGGTGACCAGATGGGTGCTCGGCGCCCGAATATTCTCTACATCCACTCTCACGACACGGGTCGCTACGTCCAGCCCTACGGCCACGCCATCCCGACGCCCCATATCCAGCGCCTGGCCGAGGAGGGCGTGCTGTTCCGCAAGGCGTTCTGCGCCGCCCCCACCTGCTCGCCCAGCCGCGCCAGCCTGCTGACGGGGCAGCACGCGCACAACAGCGGCATGCTCGGCCTGGCCCACCGCGGCTTCAAGCTGAACGACTACAAGCAGCACTGGCTCTATACCCTGCGCGGCCTCGGATACCATTGCGCCCTCATCGGCGAGGAGCACCTCACCAAGGACCACCACACGATCGGCTATGACCTGGTCTGCGACATCGAGGGCTTCCAGGCGGGTGTCGTCGCGCCGGCCGCCGTCGAACTGATCCGCGGCGGGCTCGCGCAGCCGTTCTACCTGTCCGTGGGCTTCTTCGAGACGCACCGGGAGTTTCTCAAGCCCTGCACGCCGGGTGATGCGAATTATTCGCTGCCCCCTGCCCCGCTACTCGACACCCCCGAGACGAGGTGTGACATGGGAGCGTTCAAGGCCAGCGCCTGGGAGCTCGACCAGGGCATCGGGGTGGTCCTGAGGGCACTGGACGATGCCGGCCTGGCCGAGAGGACCCTGGTCCTTTGCACTACGGACCACGGCATCGCCTTCCCGCGCATGAAAGGCAACCTGACGGATCACGGCATCGGCGTGATGCTGATCCTGCGCGGGCCCGGCGGCTTTCGCGGCGGCAAGGTCTGCGACGCCCTGGTGTCGCACATCGATGTCTTCCCGACCCTCTGCGGCCTGCTCCACATCGAGCGTCCGCGCTGGCTCCAAGGCGCCTCCCTGCTGCCGCTCGTCCGCGGCGAGGTGGAGGAGTTGCACGAGGCCATCTTCGCCGAGGTCACCTATCACGCGGCCTACGAGCCCCAGCGTGCGGTCCGCACGCAACGGTGGAAGTACATCCGTCGGTTCGACCATCACCTCGGACCCGTGCTGGCCAACTGCGACGATAGCCCTAGCAAGGATGTGCTGATGCGGCACGGCTGGACGGAACGCTCGCGTCCCCTGGAGCAGCTCTACGACCTCGTCTTCGACCCCAACGAGGCCTGCAACATGGCCAACGATCTCTCTATGGCCGTCGTTCTGGAGGACATGCGGACCCGGCTCGACGATTGGATGCTCAAGACCGACGACCCTCTGTTACGCGGGCCCGTCGCCGCACCGCCCGGCGCGGAGTTGAACGATCCCGCCCACCTGTCACCCTCCTATCCGACACGTTTCGTGTAGGATGAGGTTCCGGTGCGCGACGGCACGAGTCCGCGGCGGGACGGGGCGATGCACATCGCTCATCGGCACAGACGGGCGGGCAAGTCCCCGCCGCCGCAACCATGCCCAGGGCCAAGCCCCTGAGCGGCAACGTCACGCGAATGATCCCGAGTTGCTCGGGTGGCCGTCGAACGCCGGATTGATGCCAGTTGCGGATCGGCTTCATCAGATGTGACCCTGAGGCAGGATGTAACCCAACTCCAGCAGCTTGTCGATGATCCGATGGACGCACTCCTGGACCGAGAGCGTGTTGGTGTCGAGCGTCACCTCGGGGTTCAGCGGTGGCTCGTACGGGTCGTCGACGCCCGTGAAGCCCTGGATCTGGCCGGCGCGGGCCTTGGCGTAGAGGCCCTTGACGTCGCGCCGCTCGCAGACCTCGATCGGGGTGTCGCAGTAGACCTCGACGAAGTTCCCCCTGGAAAACTTCCTGGCGTTGTCTCGCGGCCCGCGGTAGGGGCTGATGACTGAGCAGAGGGTGGTGCCGCCATGCTGGGCGACCAGGCCGGCGACGTAGCCGACGCGGTTGATGTTCGCGTCGCGGTCCTCCCTGCTGAAGCCGAGGCCCTTCGACAGGTGGGTCCGGATCTCGTCGCCGTCCAGGAAGGAGACGTTGCGGCCGAACTCGGCCAGCCGCTCGACCAGCGCATGCGCGATGGTGCTCTTTCCCGAGCCCGACAGGCCGGTGAACCAGATCGTCACGCCCTGGCGGAACCGGGGTGGATTGGTCTCGTTGAGGATCTCGGCGACGACGGGGCGGCTGAACCACTCGGGCAGTTGCTGCCCCTTGGCCAGATAGTTCTCGCGCACCTGCGTGTCCGAGATATCGGCCGTCCGGGCGCCGTCGGGGACCTCGTCCACCGGGCAGTAGCGGTCCTCGTCGGGCAGGTAGACCATCTGCTTGAAGTCGACCATCTCCATGCCGATCTCGTCTTGGTGCCGGTCCATCGCCTCCTGCGCCGCATGCGGGGGATAGAATGGCTTGCCTGTGCTGTCGCTGCCTGGCCCGGCGTGGTCGCGGCCGACGACGAAATGCGTACAGCCGTGGTTGCGCCGGATGATCGCGTGCAGGAGGACCTCGCGCGGGCCGGCCATCCGCATCGCCAGCGGTAGCAGGCTCAGGACGACTGAGCCGGGCTCATAGTAGTTGTCCACCAGCGCGCGGTAGCAGCGGACGCGCGTGAAGTGATCGACGTCGCCGGGCTTGGTTACGCCCACGACCGGATGGATCAACAGACCGCCGCCGATCTGCTGTGCCGCTCGCTTGGTCAGTTCCTCGGGGGCGCGGTGCATCGGGTTGCGGGTCTGGAACGCGACGACCCTGGTCCAACCCAGGTCCTCGAAGTGCGCCCGCAGCTCGGCCGGCGTCCGCCGCAGCTCGACGAAGTCGTAATGGGGGGGCGTGCGCATCACTTCCAGCCGGCCGGCGGCGTAGTGGCCCGGCTGCCGCTGGAGGTAGGCGACCGACGGGTGCTTGGCGTCGGTCGAGCCATAGGCGCCCCGCGCCTCGGCCGCCTTGTCGTAAGCGTAGATCTCCTCGACG
>JAFAHT010000230.1 GCA_019237095.1 Planctomycetaceae bacterium | reverse complement strand
AAGGGACGTCGGTGAACGTCCACCAGTAGCAGATGGACCCCTTCCAGCAAGTAACTCACGTAGCGCGCCAGATAACCGGCGCGAGCGACTGGTCGGTCCTTGTTGCGGGGCGAAACCAGCACCAGCGCCGCGACCAGCCGGCCCCGGCTCTCCACGAACACGCTCGTCTCTGGGTCGAGTAGCGCGACCGCGACCTCCTCGTCCGGATCCTCGGACGGCAGCGATGGAATCGTGGGCCCCGAACTACCCGTCGATGGCTCCTCCGGCCACTGACGGACGCTCACATCGGGCTTCTCCGGTGGAGCGCCGACGGCGACGGTCGGAGCCGAGCCGATATAAGCCCGGTAGCCGGTTGGCAGCCGTGGCTTCACCCAGCGCAACAGTTCGGTAATCCACAGATGATGGACCCCATCCCAGCCTCGACGGTCGGTCCATTCGTGCAACGGCATGCGCTTATTCCTTAATTATATCCCGAGTGATGCTCAGGACAGAGACCCCGGTCAATCGCAATGGGAGGTCGTAACTTCTCAGAACATATTCTCGTAGCAATCCGGGCGCCACCCCGGTTGGGCTAACCCCGCAGATACTTCCGCGCTTCGTCCTTGAGCTCGCGATCCAGTTTCTCCAGCGGGCCGAGCGTCTTTTCAGCGATCTTGGTGCGATCGGCGGGCTTGTTCGAGCCTGCGAGCTCGGCCAGGTACTGACGAAAGCGCGGTTGTCGCGAGCCCGCCCGCAGCAGGTAATGGACCAGCAGCCAGCTCTCGGCATAGGCCAGTTGCGCGGTCTTCGGCTCGAATGCCGTGTCGTCTGCCAGCAGGTCGCTAATCTGGATCCAGTCCACCGCCTGCCGCAAAGCCTCCATCCGCGGTCGGTTCATGCCGCCGATCGCGTTCTTCACCCCCGGCCGCCAGAGCTCGACATAGGTTGCCAGGCCTTCGGACACGCACACGGGCAGGTCGACTTGCCGGTTCAGTATCCCGGTGTTGAAGCTCAACTGGTGAGCCGTCTCGTGCACCAGGGTGAAGAGATTCACCCGCTCGGCCTGGGCCACGATCGCTGCTTGCTGGGAACGGAAGTCGAAGATGACCAGGCGGTTGGTTTCCAGGTCATAATGCCCGCCAACGTCCTTGCCGGGTGCCTCTCCGAGCAGGGCGGCATAAGAATCCTGGTCCCGCAGCGCGATCATGGTCAGGCGACGGTTGGGATATTCCACGGTAAACCCGCGGCCGCGGAAATGGACCAGAAACGCCTCTCCGAGAGCCTCGCAAAGAGCCAGAGCCTGGCGCTGATGCGAGTCGGGCGCGTCACCCACGGCAAGGAAATGCGCGCTGAGCGTGTTGTGCAGAGGTCCGAGCCTGGCGGCTCGCAACAGCTTCTCAACTTGGGCAATCTCTTCGGCCTCAGACGCTTGACCCGGCGCCTTCGCCTCTTGCCCGGTCACGAGCGGACCGGAACCCAGGCCGGACAGTGCGCCGATCACACCTTTGACCAGCGATCGTCGAGACAGAATGCCCGGCAGTTGTGCACTCACAGTCAGCCCTTCACACGAAACCTGGGAACAACCCACGCCCAGATGCGGTAAGCCCGCGCGACCCGCTGATTGCAGTATTCCAGTATAACCCTCCCATCGCTGACGACATAACCCCCAACGGCCAATTGACCTGGGCTCGCGGAGGCCGTAGATTAGTGAGGCTTGGAATTTGCAAGATATGCTGCGTTGAGTTCTCCTGCCCGTCGAGGTGAGTCCGCCATGAGTGCTCACGACCGCCAACCACCGTACTACCTGGGTATCGACCTTGGTGGAACGAACATCAAGAGTGGCGTGGTCGACGATGCGGGACAGCCGCTGTCGTCGGTGAGCCTGGAGACCGAGGCCGACCGCGGACCAGAAGTCGGCATCGCCCGCCTTGCCGAAGCGGGCCGCCGCGCGGTGTTGACCAGTGGATTGTCCTGGGACCAGATCACCGGGGTCGGGCTCGGCTCACCGGGCACAATGGACCTCTCGCGCGGGATGCTTCTCGAGCCTCCCAACCTGCCGGGATGGAATCATCTGACGATCCGCGATCTGCTTGCGAAGAAACTGGACAAGCAGACGGTCCTTCAGAACGACGCCAACGCCGCGGCCTACGGCGAGTACTGGACCGGCGCGGGGAGGAACACGCGCAGCCTCGTACTCTTCACCTTGGGCACGGGCATCGGCTGCGGAATCGTCGACGAGGGCCGGATCATCGAGGGCCGGCATAGCCACGGCGGCGAGTGCGGCCACATCATCATCCAGATGGAGAACGCCCGTCAATGCTCGTGCGGCGCCTATGGGCACCTCGAGGCCTATGCCTCGGCCACCTCCCTTGTGAAGCGGGCCGTCGAGGCACTCGATCATGACCAATCCCCCAGCCTCCTTAGGAAGATCCCCGCCGACGAGCTCACTAGCCGGGCAATCGACCAGGCAGCCGAAGCTGGCGACCCCGTGGCTAGCCGCCTGATGCGCGAGACCGCCCGCTACCTGGCAGTGGGCGCGGTGTGCCTGATGCACACGATCGATCCGGACATCGTGCTCTTCAGCGGAGGGATGATCGCCGCCGGTCCTTCCTTCCTTGAGGCCATTCGCAACGACATCCGGGCGATGGCTTTCCCCACCCTGGCTCACAAGATCCGCGTCGAGTACGCCGCTCTGGGTGGTGATGCCGGCTTCATCGGCGCCGCCGGCTGCGCGCGCACGGCCTTCGCACTATCAGCGTAACTCAACCTTGCGGCTTCAGCTTCTTCGGTGCGGTCTTGCCAGTGGTTGCTTTCGGGTTCAGCCAGGGGATCTCGTCGCGACTGAGGAAGCCGTCTCCATTGCGATCGAGCTGGCTGAATCTGGCCGGCCCGCCCTGAAATTCCTGGCGATCGAGTTTGCCGTCTTCGTTCCTGTCAAGATTCTTGAACCGCTTCTCGAATTGCTCGGGCGGAACAGCCCGCCTCCAGTCCACTTTCTGGAGCAGATCGCGAAACTCTTCGGCCTCGAGCTTGCCGTCGTGGTTGGTGTCACCGTGGCTCAAGAGCCGCTCGAACGCCTTGCGTCCCGCTTCGGGAACCTCAGCACGCTCGATCACCCGGTCGTTGTTCGCATCCAGCTCCATGAAGAGGTCGCGCCATGGCGTCGGGCTGGCTGGCTGCTTGGGGGTCTGGCCCGAAGCAAGCGTTGCAACGGCAAGAGTGCAAGAGACAGCAAAGAGAAAGGTCAGGTTCCGAGTCGCTCGCATTGCCTTGATCCTTGTCGTGCCGGGACTTTTTTCCTCGACGGCAGGACGTCCCGCTATCAGTCAACGCTACCCGTTTCTTCTCAGGTCATTAAACACCATTGCCGACGTGGGGTTTCGCGGAGATGGAAGGTCTCGCATCATTCTGCTAGAATACTGGCGTCTCCTGACACAATCGTGCCGCCCCAATGTTATCATCGACATCACCTGGCGGTACAATCCGGGCAGAAACCGATACGATCATGGCGCAGATACCCTCGATCGAGAACTATCTTCGCGAGCACCGTGCTCGCCGCGGCTGGTCGCAGGAGGAGTTGGCGCGGCGGGCCGGATTGTCGCGAGCCGGAATCAGCGCGATCGAGACCGACCGTCTGGTGCCCTCGGCCGCTGCCGTCCTGGCGCTGGCCGAAGCGCTGGAGTGCCGGGTCGAGGATCTGTTCCAGCTTCGCCGCCAGGCTCCGAATGATCCCGTGTGGGCCTGGCCCTCGAGGCGAGAATCCTGCCGGTACTGGGTCGCCGAGGTTGAGGGTGTGGAGCGGCTTTATCCGGCCGAGCCGACAGAGCTGGGAATGATTCCCCACGACGGGGTCGTTCACCCTGGAACACCGTGGGGCCAAGCCGCCAGCAACTCGAGGCGCACCCTGGTGATGGCCTGTTGCGACCCGGCGGTCGGGCTGCTGGCCGCCGCGCTGGCCGGCACGGCCGGTGTCCGTCTTCTGGCCTTGCAAAGGCCCAGTCGGGCGGCTCTCGAGTTGTTGGAGCAGGGACTGGTGCACGCAGCTGGCATTCACCTCAGCCGGGCCGACGAGCCGGGGGGGAATGCCAGAGTCGTCCGCGGCAAACTCGGAGCGGGTTACAGCCTGCTCCGCATCGCCAGTTGGGAGGAAGGTATCGCCCTGGCCCCCGAGCGTGGAGTCCGCTCGATCCGGGCCGCTGTGCATTCAGACCTGCGCTGGATCGGCCGCGAAGACGGGTCCGGAGCACGTCAATGCCTTGACGAGCTGCTGGGCAGCCGGCGAACAGCCCCCCGGTGCCTGGCCTCCAACCACCGCGGCGTCGCCGAGGCCGTTCGAAGCGGCTGGGCCGATGCCGGCGTCTGCCTCCACCTGGTCAGCGAGGAGGCCGGGCTGGACTTTTTCCGCGTTCGTGAAGAGGCCTACGATCTCTGCTTCCCCACCCGCCTTGCCGGCGACCACAGAATCCAGGCGCTCCAGGAAATCGTCCGCTCGCCCCTCTACCGCAAAGCGCTCGGCGAACTACCGGGCTATGATAGCACCGAGACCGGCCAATTGCAGCAGGTGACCTGATCACTCTTGAAGGACGCATGCGTAGGCATGTATGGAATTGTGCGTCGTCGCGAACCTGACGCACCCTACGAACTACGAACTGAGGGTTGTCGCCAAGGATGCCGCCTGGTCGGCATCGACAACCAGGTCTTTGAGCTCGAGCTGCACGTCGCGGCGGCCGTTCCATTCGTTGATGCTGGGGTAGAACACGATCGAGCAGGAGGTGTTCGCGGTGAGCTCTCGGGCCTTCTCGGCCATATTCCAGCCGATGGCCTTGATCTGAGAATTGCCTTGAACCATGTGGAGCTGGAGGTGATTCTTGAGCTCGCCGACGATTCGCGGTTCGCCCATGATCCGGACCTGGCTGGCTAGCAAAAGTGGGCGGGGATTGCCCATGCCGTGAGGCTCGAGCCGCTCGATCTCGTTGACCACGGGTACGGACAGCACACCGAGGGGCACCTCGGCGTCGATGACCAGCACCTTCTGCAGATGCTCGGCCGTCAAGGCGGTCCGACACCGCTCCTCGAACCGCCGGGCGAAGGTCGGAAAATGGCTCTCGGTCAGCTTCAACCCCGCCGCCGCGGCGTGCCCGCCGAAACCGATCAGGCCCTCGGAGCAATCGCGGATCGCCTCGTACAGGTTGAAGCCGGTAACAGACCGCGCCGAGCCCTGGGCAAACTCGTCGCCGAAGGCCACGATCACGGTAGGGCGCTGGTAATAATCGACCAGCCGGCTGGCGACGATGCCGATCACGCCGGGGTGCCAGCCCTTGCGGCCCAGGACGATCGCCCGCCGCTCCTTCAGACCTCCCTCGGCCTTGATCATCTCCTGCGCTTCCGAAACGATCTGGCGCTCGATCTCCTGGCGGCGGCTATTGACGAGATCGAGTTCCTCGGCGATTGCCCGGGCATGCTCGGGATCCTCGGTCGTCAACATTTCCACGGCCCTCATGGCCCGTTCCAGCCGGCCGGCCGCATTGATCCGCGGCGCCAGGCCGAAGCCGACCATGCCTGTCGTCAACCGCGACTTCTCAAGACAGCCCGCGACCTTCATGAGCGCACGCAACCCCACGGTGGGCGAGGCGGCGATGCCCGCCAGACCGTGGCGGACCAGAATCCGGTTCTCTCCTTGCAGCGGAACCACGTCGGCGATCGTCGCCAGCGCGACCAGCCCGAGCGCGCGAACGAGATAATCGCGAAGATGGGGCGAGGCCCTCTTGCCGTCGCCGAAAGTCTTGCAGATCTGCCAGGCAAGTTTGAATGCCACCCCTGCGCCGCAAAGGTCGCCGCAGGGATACGTGCTGCCGGGCAACCGGGGATGGACCAGCACGTCGGCCGTGGGCAGTTCCGCACCAATCGTGTGGTGATCGGTCACGATCAGCTCGAGGCCAAGCGCGCGCGCCAGCCGTGCCTCGGCCACCGCCGAGATGCCGCAATCGACGGTGACAACCAGCGGCTTCGAATGCTCTTCCGCCAGCCGCCGCACGGCCTCGCCATTGACCCCATAGCCTTCCTCGACCCGGTGCGGAATGTAATAAATCACCTGGCGTGCGCCGGCCAGGCGCAGGCAGGCCGACAAGACGCTGGTGCCGCAGACACCGTCCACGTCATAATCGCCGTAGATGATGATGGGCCGGTCTTCGCGGATGGCCCGGACGATGCGTTCGGCCGCCTCGACGACCCCCGGCAGCGACTCGGGATCATTCAACTGGCTGAGCTTGGCCGCGAGGAAGGCCACGGCGAGATCCGGCTCATCGATCCCTCGGTTGATCAACAACTGGGCGGTCAGGGGAGAGATCCCGGCGGCCCGTGAGAGCGACGCGATCCGATCAGAATCAAACGGCTTCAGCCGCCACCGCGTCGTCATCCGGGTTGGTTCTCCCGCAAGCTACCCGCGTCGGTCCAGCAGCGGCAACGCGTACAGGTCGAGATCCGGAGGAGATCTCATCATGCACACCTCCGCGATAGACTCATGATCATCCAATTCCTGTGGAACAGCAAGGGCCCTACGCGATTCTTTTCGGTCCCTCGAGCGTCCAAGGTCTATCACCGCCGTTTTCGTCTCTTCGATTTCACTGGCTACTGGCCCCTATTCTCGCCCATCATGCGACCACCAAGCTACCGGCAGAGATTGTTCGATGAGTACGACCTCGGTGAATCGTCGAGGTCCGCCGTCAATGCCGCGCGCCGAGCTGGGTACAGCACCCCTACCCGGCAGGGGTCAACATGCTACGAAATGCTACGTTCAAGTAAGCCGCTAGCGCGGCGGGCCGATCCGACCTCTCCCATTGTAGCGGACAACCCGGCGCCGCTGGCCTGAATTCCCGCTGAGTCGGTACTCCCTGGTAACCACCGGGGTCGTACCTCATTGTTCCTTGCAGAGGTTGATCTCCACCCTTTGTCTGAGGGACCGATCATGTCCACCGCACTCCGCAAGAAGATGCACCAGGACCTTCAGCTCGCCGGCCTGAGCGAGGGTACTCAACACGTTTACCTCCGCGCCGTAAGGCAACTCGCAGTCCACTTCGACACGCCGCCGGACGTCTTGAATGAAGCGCCAGTCCGCGACTACTTGCTCCACCTCAAGAACGACAGAAAGTTTGCCTCCAGCTCGCTGGGCATCGCCTACTGCGCCATCAAGTTCTTCTACTCCCACACCGCGCCCCGCGACTGGCCCACTCTTCAGCGAATCCGCGTTCAGAAGGAGAAAAGGCTGCCCGACGTGCTCTCGATCGACGAGGTGCGAGAACTCATCGGTGCCGTCCGCAAACTCCGCTACAGGACCTATTTCTCGACGGTCTACTCGCTGGGCCTGCGGCGCAACGAAGGTCTCCACTTACAGGTCCGCGACATTGACAGTGCACGGATGCTGGTGCACGTCCATCGTGGCAAGGGCGCCAAGGATCGCTTCGTGCCACTGCCTGCCCGCACCTTGGCCCTGCTCCGCGAATACTGGGTGACCCACCGCAACCCGGTTTGGCTGTTCCCGGACATCGGCAGCGACCAACGCCAGGCTGTGTCCTCCGACCGCCCCATGTCGAAGGACGCTGTACAGCATGCGATGGAGCGGGTGATGCAGCAGTTGGGCTGGCGCAAGGCGGTGTCGATCCACACCTTGCGGCACAGCTACGCCATCCATCTTCTGGAGGCTGGCGTCAACCTGCGGTTGATCCAGCAGGACTTGGGCCACAGCTCGTTGCAAACGACGATGGTCTACCTCCATCTCACCACCGTCAGCCAGGAGCAGGCGATCGCCGTGATCAACAAGCTGATGGAACCATAAGCCCATGCCGACCGTCGCCGACGTGCTGCGGCGGTACGGCGGGCAATATCTCGAGCGGCTCGGCGCCACCATGCCCGGGGAGCACAAGAAGGTGCTGCACGCGATCACCGCGTGCCGCACCGGCGAACTCGGGACCGTGCTCTACGTCTGCCAATCCTGCGGGGAGATCCACGCGATCGGCCGATCGTGCGGCAATCGGCATTGCCCGACCTGCCAGCACGAGAAGACGAAAGCCTGGCTCGAGAAGCAGACCGACCGCCTGCTGCCGTGCCCCTACTTCCTGGTCACCTTCACGCTGCCGGCCGAGCTGCGCGCGCTGGCCCGAAGCCATCAGCGCGTGATCTCCGCCGCGCTGTTCGAGGCTTCCAGCGAGGCGCTGCGCGCCTTGGCCGCGAACCCGAGATTGGTTGGCACCGATCGCCTCGGCTTCTTCGGCGTGCTGCACACGTGGGGCCGGACGCTGGAGTACTACCCGCACGTGCACTACGTCGTGCCGGGGGGTGGGATCGACGAGGGTGGCATTCGCTGGCTGCCCTCCCGGGCTGATTTCCTCGTGCCGGTGGAGGCTTTGTCCATCCTCTTCCGCGCCAAGTTCCGCGACATCCTGGCGCGCGAGAACCTGCTCCACCTGGTCGAC
>JAFAHT010000536.1 GCA_019237095.1 Planctomycetaceae bacterium | reverse complement strand
AACGACGACTGCCTGGCTGCGTGTGCCGGTCAGTCCAACTCCGCTGGTGGCTCGCGCCGTGATCATCAGCTTGCCGGTCGCGTCCTTGGGAATCGGCAGTTGAGCCTTCCAGACGCGTTGATCATTGATCATCTTGCCCTTGGTGATTTTTCCGTCGGCATCGGCCTTGATGAAATCGGCCTCGGACGCCTCTTTGGTGCCTACAACGAAATCCACGCCGGTGACGCCCGAGGCAGACGGCTCGACCGTGCAGTGACCTTCAAGGGTGGGTGTACCCTCTTCGATCTCGCGCGGCAGCTTCATCTCGACGATTTGCGGCGGGAGATCATCCAGCACAAATTCGATGACGCCGCTCTCGGCGAGGATCTGATCCCGAGCACCGAGCAGAAACGCGCGAGCCTGGCACTTGCTGCGGATGCCGGGGACATTATAGATCTCTCCCCAGTCTCCGATCGCCGCTTCGAAGAGAAGCGCCCCCCCGTCCCCGTGGGGATCGAAGCCAATGTGGCGTTTCTTGGGCGATTTATCCCGAAACGAGATGACCGGGACGAACCTACCGCCGACCTGGGTCCCGAGGTTGAATGCCAGTGTCGCCTTGGGAGGAACCTTGTCAACCTCGAAAGTGAGCCGTAGCTGCGCCGGCTGTTTCGGCTTGACGATGCGTTCGTACCGGAATTGCACTCGTGCGGGAGACTGCTCTTGCTGCGCTCTCTGAATCCCGCCCACCTGGACGAAGTTGGTTCTGAACCACATCGAACGCTTGAACCCATCGATATTGAGCTGGAAGATCCCGGATTCCGAGCCCGCCTGGCCAAGTTTGATGGCGTCGGCAGTCAGCGTGAGATCCTTGCCGGCTTCCAGCACGCCGGAGAGCTTTCCCTGAGGGTCGTCCAGGAGCGAGGGAAACAACTCCTTGTCTTTGGGCAAGACGAGCTCGACCAGGCATGGGGGACCGGTCATGGCCGGCAGTGCGCGAAGATTCACCTTGAGCTGATTCTCGCCACCTGGACCGGCTGGCGTGAACTGCGCAGCGGTAACCTGAACATACTCCTCGGGAAGCAGGATCCTCGGTGCCAGCGGCTGGACGTCATACACTTGACTGCCCCCCGCGGCCCCGTCGCGAAGTTGGAGCCGCAGGTCCGCGGGTGCCTCCGGTAAGGGTTGCCCTTCCTTGGGCGGAGGAGGACCGAAGCCGGGAACCGGGATGGTTGACTTTTCGGGCAAGTGCAAGGCCTTGGCGCCACTCGAGGCGAGTACCTCATTTCCCGCCATCACCTCGACAATGACCTCGCGCGGCGTTGACTGGGAGGGATTTCTCACGAACGCGTAGAATGGCTGTCGGCCCGGGAGAGTCCGAAGAGCGAAGCGGTCGAGAGGGACCTCGGTCAGCTTGTCCTGGGTGCTACTGAGCTCAATCTTGGGGAAGATGCTCTTCCATTCGAAGTGCACAGGAACCAGGAGATGAAAGGATCGCCTGCTGGCCAGACGGGCCTGGAGGATGAACCCCTTGGGCGGAGGGGTGTCTGGCTGGCCCTTGGCCTCGTCCCAGGCAACCCGGACAGTCACCGTGGCCGGTTTCTGGGGCGAAACCTCGACTTCGGCAGGATCTGGCGGACGTACCTCGAGTCGTGGGTCATCGACCTGGAACGAGGTCAGATCGACTTTCTGGGGAGCGTCTGGTGTCGCAGCGCCCGCATCAATTTGCACGCTGATCGTCGCCTGGGGCTGGCTGGCCGAGACCGTGGGAATCGTGGATTGTGGCAGGCTCATCGAGAGAGAGGTTTCGGAGCGCGGCTCTCCTGTCCCCGGGCAGTCCTGCGCCGCGTTCTCGTAGAACTGGGAGGGCTCCTGCTCTTCATGGAGGTCATGACTTTGATGGCGATAGTGCTCGGCCAGCCAGGACCAGTTCGACAGGGCTCTTCGCTCGCGGTTCTGCCGGGTCGGACTGGAGTCGAGGCTGAGCAGGAAGGCAGGTGCGATCCAGCCGACTCGATCGTCACCGTCCAGCTTGCCACGCTGGTTCATCACCTGGCTCAGCTTGTCATAGATCAGTGCGGCGACCTTGGCGAGACCCGCCCAGTTTTGAGCCAGGTCCGAGGCGTGCGAGGATTCATCCTTACCCGGCGCTCGGTTCAGCGCATTGACTTCCCGGTTCAGCTCCACTGCGCCACCAAGATTCGCGGCCATGGCGTCCGCGCCCGTGAGGTAGAGCAGGGCCGCCAGCCGCTTGGCCCGCCTGGCGACCTGGCGGCCCGCGATGTCTGCCCGGTCAGCATCCGCCTCCGATTCCGCGGTTGGCATGTCGCCGCGAACGGGCAACTCCCCAAGTTTCTGATCCAGTGCTCCTAGCTCCCTCCAGAGCGCGGAACGATCCGCGACGGTAAGAAATGGTGTGGCCAGGAGCGCCTCGATCTCCACGGCCGTTTGAGGCTCTGGCCTGGACTCGACCTGGCTCAGCAACTCGCTGACCGAGTCGGACTGGAATGGCCGTTCCAGTTGCTCCAGCGAGGTCTTGACGTTCCTGATTGCGGCGGTCAGATCGTTGTTCAGTTGCTCCAGATCCTCGCGTGTCGGTGCAGAACTCCCGTCGTTGCCGCCGGGTTCCAAGAGGAGGCGGTCGAGGACCACGGTCGCCTCGGCTGCCGAGAGCCAGTTGTTTTCGAGGTTGGGCCTGCGAGTCGCCTGGAGGTAGGGCAAATATGCGGGCAGCATGGCCCGTGTCCGGTTCAACGTGGTCTGAGCCTCTTCGATCCTGTCCTGGCAAGCGGTCACGAAGTCGAGGTCCTTGGAGACCGGGTCGCAGACCTCCCGGACCTTCTCCCACGACACGAAGTCGCGGGCCTGGCTCAACAGCAATACCTGGGCCACATGCCGGCCATTCTGGGCCTGCTCGAGGATCTTGCGGACCCAGGGGAAGGCGCGGGGACGACTGCCGGCTTTCTCCGCCAGGCCGATCGTGTCCCAGGCGAGTTTCACGATCTCCTCTGACCAGCCTTGTGACCCGGGCGTCGCAGCGCGTTGCGCCAGGTCGCGCAACAACCGAAGCTCGATGACATCCCGTCCCACTTTGCTCGCGCTGACAATGCTATCCAGAAACGTGATGGTACCCGCGTCGAGCCGCTGGTCCAGGGTTGCTTCGACGATCGTGCCGGCCAGTTCGACGGCCGGGTTGGGCTTGCTTTTCAGCGCGGAAAGGAGCTCATCGACTGCCTTCTTCTGAGCGGCTTCCACGGGTTTCGAGTCGGGGACAGCTCCCAACGTTCGCTGGGTTTCAACCAGGTTCGTGAGCTTCGCGACCAGCGCGCGGTCGGCCTCCCAGCCGAAGGCCCTCGCCTGACCGGCCGAGCGGATCACCTGGCACCTGGGGATTTTTCTGGCTCGCTCCATCAGAACCTGGAGCTCACCAAGCACTCGGGAGAAGTCGCTGTTGAGGAGTAGTGGATCGCGGCCGCCCCGCCATTCTTGCTCGGCCCGCAAGAGAGTCGCCTCCAGCCTGCGGAAGACTCGTGGTGCCGCGGCGCCGGGGAAGTCCTCCTTGCCTTTCTCTTGCCACCAGGACTGGCGTATCTCCCACCCTTTGCTCAGCCATTCAGGATAACCCGATCGCAGAGACTCCGCGGCCGATGCCGATTTTTCCTCCGCGGGCCTGGCGGCCTCTTTCGCGGCGAGCTTGTCGGACGGCTTTTCGGCGAGCTTTCCCTGCTCGGGCGCTTTCTCTTTCTCGACTGCCTTGCCTTCCGCGATTGGGATCTCACGCTCGGCACTCTTCGTTTGACCGCCGGTCGGTGATGGCTTGAGCGAAGCCAGCTCGAAGTCCTCGGCCTTGCCGGCCAGGTAAGGCTGCTGCCTCATGCCCCGGTACTGAATGGCCCAGCGGTCCACCTTGGCGGTGACATACGCGGCCAGCTCCCGCACGCTGATGGCATCGTTCCGATTGATGACGTCGGCCTGGGGATCCGCAAACGCCTCACGAAAGAAATGTCCGAATATTGATTCATGAGTGCTCTCCGACCAGAGCCCGTACTGCCCCGGGGAGCAGGCAACCAGCACCAGGAGATTGGGGTCGACGAGCTGCTCGGAGTCCTTCTGACCTTGCAGCTCCTTACGGATCAGGTCAGCGACACCGTCCGGCGTCCCACCAACGTCGAAGGGGTAAGGGGGGGACTTCATGATGTCGAGGACCAGCAGCTTGTGACGTTCGGGGCAATCCTTGATTCGAGTCAGAACTGTGCGCAGGGGGAGGAGTGTGTTGCCGCTATAGGGGTCGGAGTCGAATGCCAGGATCTGAACGTCCCCCGCGCGGCTGACCATGGCATAGGCTGCGATGTAAAC
>JAFAHT010000480.1 GCA_019237095.1 Planctomycetaceae bacterium | reverse complement strand
AAGAGCTATGCCGTCTCGCTGAGCGGATGCCGGAGCACGCTTGGCGGGGGTATCTTGCGGCCCATCTGGCGAGCTTTGTCGGCTTCACCGGGGTGACCTGGTTCCTCTTGGAGGGCGGGCCAAGATCCTGGCCAGCAACAATTGCCTTGACTGTCTGCTGGGCCTGCCTGGGTCAGGCGACACTGTTGGCCTGGGTCGCCTGTATCATTCCTCCTTCCCACTGGCTTCCGCTCTGGCATCGCTGGTCCGCGATCTTCGTGGCTGGCACGGCCGTGGGGCTGGCGGGCTGGATCGCTGGCCAGTTCGCCTCCAGGCTCTGGGAATCCCTCGCCGCCAGCACACTCTGGCTTGTCCATGACTTACTGAAACAGTGCGCCGAGGACGTCGTTTTTGTGCCCGCGCAGCGGGTCATCGGGACGGCGACCTTCCAGGTCGAGATCGGGCGGCCATGCTCGGGCTTCGAGGGCATGGGCCTCATGCTCGTGCTAATCGCGTCCTTCCTGGTGATTTCTCGCCAGGTCTTGAGGTTTCCCCGGGCGCTGTGGCTGCTACCCCTAGGGTGTCTCCTGTCGTACCTCGGCAACGTGGTGCGGATCGTTGTTGTGATTTGGCTAGGGAGCCACGTCTCTCAAGATCTTGCGCTGGGTGCCTTTCATTCCCGGGCCGGCCTGGTCTTCTTCCTGACCGAAGGATTCATTCTGATAGCCTTGGCGTTGCGATCGTCGCTGTTTTCGGCCGTCGATCGACAGCGGGGGACAGCCGGCTGGATGGCCTCTGAAGCCTACATTTGCCCGCTCATAGCTCTGGTTGCGACCACGCTGGTCACCGGCGCGTTCTCCGTCGGAGTCGACCCGCTCTACCCGCTGGCTCTGATCATGACCTGTGGCTTGCTGTGGTGGAACCGGAAATCTTACGTGGATCTGCGCTGGACATTCGCCCCGCAATCTGTCGCGATCGGCGTTGCGGTCTTCGCCCTGTGGATCGCTCTGGAGCCAAGGAAGTCCGTCGGAATCGTAGCGCAGGGGCCGGTGGGTTTCACCGAGGCCGGGCTCTTGGCGTGGCTCCTCGCTCGGATCTTCGGAACGGTTCTCGTGACGCCTCTTGTAGAGGAGCTGGCCTTCCGCGGCTATCTGACCCGGCGACTCATGGCGACCGATTTCCAGATGGTGCCGATCGGTAAGTTCTCTTGGCCGTCGTTCCTGATCTCGTCTTTGCTCTTTGGATTTCTCCACGAGCGCTGGATGGCCGGGACACTGGCTGGTCTGCTCTACGCACTGGCCCTGTATCGCCGGCGAGAACTGTCGGACGCCTTGCTGGCTCACGCGGTCACAAACGGTTTGATCGTCGCTTACGCCCTGACATCGGGCGATTGGTCGTTGTGGGTGCAGTAAACTATCTCCGAGTAGATCAAGTGATCAAAGTCTCATAGCTGAGGATGGCCCCCCTGCCAACTGTCGGCTCCACGCCGAGCCGTCTTTGATATGCTCGGGCAGGTTTCTCCAGACCCGAACGACTTCGGACAAGCCAAGATCGTATACACCGCCGAAACTTGGCTCTACAATGGGTCTGGAGTCGTCTCTAGGCTCCGAGGGCACCATTGAGTGCACCAAGGAGGCGGGCGATTCTCCTAAGTCTTTGCCTATAATGACTTCGCTCTATTTGTTTTCAGGAAAACCGCTGACTTCGCTCTATTTGTTTTCAGGAAAACCGCGGTGCCCGCGTCGCTCCTTGATGGGAAAGCCCTGGCCCAGCAGATCCGCGAAGAGCTGGCTGGCGATGTTGCCCGGGTCCGGGACGAAACCGGGATCGTGCCCGGTCTGACGGTTGTGCTCGTGGGCAATAACCCGGCCAGCCAGGTCTACGTCCGCAACAAGCAAAATGCGTGTCAAGCCGCGGGGATGATCGGCAAGCTGCTGCGCCTTCCCGCCGAGACGGGCCAGGGCGATTTACTGACCACGATCGACCGGCTCAACGACGATCCGGCGGTCCATGGCATACTCGTGCAACTGCCCTTGCCCGGAGGCATCGACGACCGCGCGGTGATCGAGCGGATCGACCCGCTCAAGGACGTGGACGGCTTCCATCCGGTCAATGCCGGTTTGCTCTCCCAAGGAGTTCCTCGCTTCGTCCCGTGCACCCCGCTGGGGATCCGCGAGCTCTTGGTTCAGGCGAATGTCGAGACGCGCGGGGCTCATGCGGTCGTGCTCGGGCGTTCTCAGATCGTCGGCAAGCCGATGGCCCTGTTGCTGCTTCAAAAAGGCCCGGGGGGGGACGCCACGGTGACGGTCTGCCACACGGGAACGACTGACTCGGCCTCGATCGCGCGACAGGCGGACATTCTGATTGTCGCGATGGGCCGACCGGAGTCGGTCACGGCCAACTGGATCAAGCCCGGCGCGGTCGTCATTGACGTGGGCATTCACAAGCGCAATGACGGCACGCTCTGTGGCGACGTCGATTTCCCGGGTGTGGCTGCGGTTGCCTCGAAGATCACCCCCGTGCCCGGCGGCGTCGGGCCCATGACGGTCGCCATGCTCTTGCGGAACACGCTCCAGGCGGCCCGGCTGGCGGTACGGGCGCGATCGATCCATTCCGCGTAAGATGGGTGCAACCAGCCCTGTGTAGATATTATGTTGTACACTGATTTTGACGTTTTCGTGTTTTGATCTTGTGTGTCTGGAGCAGTTTGGCCGTCGCCACGTGCTTGACCTTGGCCCCGCTTTGCCGCTTGGGGCGGGGCTTCTTGGGCCCTCGG
>JAFAHT010000457.1 GCA_019237095.1 Planctomycetaceae bacterium | reverse complement strand
CGCGGGAAGAAGAAGTCGAAGTCCTGATCTTCGGTTCTCCGGCCGTCGGTCATGTGTCGAGCGGGAGTGGGTCGGGTCTCAAGACGGGGCGAAGATTGGCATTGCCACGGGTGGGGAGATCGTCCATTGCAATGTCTCCTCTCCGATGATCGAGCCATTCGCGCGGGGACCCGGCTGATCTATGTCCGCTGGGCCGCACTGCTTGCGCTGCTGGTACTCGAGGTCGGCGCTCTGACAATCCGATTCGAGCCGAAGACGCTCGAGGGGGGACCCCTCTGGCTCGAAGGACTCTTCGATCTGCTGCCGGTTGGATTCGATGTCGTGGCCGTTGGGGTTGTCGTCATGCTGCTGGTGCAGTGGCCCCGGCTTCAGGGAGCGTGGCAGTGCCTTCCCGATCGGTTGCAGAATCACCCATGGTCCAGGTATCTCTTCGTTCATCTCGCCGGTCTGGCTGGTCTCGTCCTGTTATCCGGGCCGTTGCTGGAAGGAAGGCCCAGATCGACGGTCTCGGTGGTGGCCCTGACCATTTGCTGGATGGGGCTGGGCCTCCTGTCGCTGCTGGCCTGGCTCGACTGCTTCTTGCCTCATCGGGAATGGCTCCCGCTTCTGCGTCGCTGGCCCTGGATTCTTCCGGCCGGAATGGCGGCGGGGCTGGGAGTGCTGGGCGCCGGCCGACTCGCACAATTGCTCTGGAAACCCCTCGGTGTTTCGACCCTCTGGCTCGTCTGTTGCATTCTGAAGCTCTTCTCAGAGGACGTCGTTTACCTGCCGGCTGAGTGGATCATTGGAACGAGGGCATTCGACGTTGAGATCGCGCCGGCATGCTCGGGCTACGAGGGCATGGGCCTGATGCTCGTGCTGATGGGCGCCTTCCTGCTGATCTCGCGCAGAACTCTGAGGTTTCCGCGGGCGCTGTGGCTGCTGCCCCTGGGCTGCCTCCTGGCGTACCTCGCCAACGCAGTGCGGATCGCCGCATTGATTTTGCTCGGCACCCACGTCTCCGAAGATATCGCACTGGGGGGCTTCCACTCTCGAGCCGGGGTGCTGCTCTTCCTGGCCGTCGGCTTCGGGCTGATCGGCCTGTCATTACGATCGCCTCTGTTCTCGGCCGCCGACAGGCAGGGTGAGGCGGACGTCGATTCGACCGCCTCCGAGGCCTACCTTTGCCCCTTCATGGCACTGGTAGGGATCACGCTGGTCACAGGCGCGTTCTCCTCCGGATTCGACCCGCTCTATCCTCTGGGCCTGATCGTGACGTGCGGACTGTTGTGGCGCTACCGCAAGTATTACGACGATCTCTGCTGGACATTCGCCCCGCAGGCCGTCGCGATCGGGGTCACGGTCTTCGCTCTCTGGATCGCCCTCGAGCCGTGGAAATCGGGCAAGACCCCACCCACGGCGCCCGTTCCGCTTGCGGGTGCCGAAGCGGTGGCCTGGGTCATCGCCCGGGCACTGGGGTCGGTAAGCGTCACGCCGCTGGTCGAAGAACTGGCCTTCCGGGGCTACCTGACGCGCCGACTCATGGCCGCCGATTTCAAGTCGATACCTCAGGGCACCTTCTCGTGGCCCTCGTTCCTGGTCTCATCGTCGCTCTTCGGGATACTCCACGACCGCTGGATCGCCGGAATCATAGCTGGCATGTTTTACGCGCTCGCCCTGTACGGCCGGCGCAAGCTCTCGGACGCCGTGCTGGCTCACGCAACCACAAATGCCCTGATCGCCGCCCATGTCCTGGCGTCGGGGAAGTGGTTATTGTGGACCTAAAGTCCTTCAGTGCTTCAAACAAGCCGCCTGCGAGGCAGGACCGATCACCCAGGTTCAGGGTGGCGAGACGGCTGTTCGCAGTCACGTGACTCCGATTGGCGAATCCCGGGCCAACGCCGGGACGCTGACCGGGCTAACTGAGCCGCCCGATGGCGGAATCTTCCCGGTCGAGGTCGACCGCCGGCGCGGTCGGGCCAACGGAAGGACTCCGTGCACACTGTCCACGATCTGCCCGCTCGAGGCGCCGGGCAGATCGTCACGCCGACATCGGCCGGATCTTCTGGGTGGCGCCGCCGTGGTCGACCAGGATGGCGTCGCCCGATTGGAAGCTCGGGTCGCCGGCGAACATGGCCAGGACCACGTTGGCGACATCCTCGGGGGTCGCTGCCCTGCCGCTGGGGTTCATCCCCGCGAGCCGGCTCTTCGCCTCGGCCTGGTGGTGCGTGAGCCGGTCTACCATGGGGGTATCGGTGAGCCAGGGGCAGACCGCGAAGACCCGGATGTTCTCGCTCGCGAAACCGGCGGCGACGGACTGGGTCATGCTGATCACCCCGGCCTGCGTCGCTCCCAGCAGGACCGCGTCCGGGAACGGCAAAACCGTGCCGACGAACGACGAGGTGTTGACGATGATCCCGCCCCCCTGCCTGGTGAACAAGGGGAGAACTTGCTTCATGCAGAGGAAGACGCCCTTGATGTTGATGGACAGGACATCGTCGACGATCTCCTCGGAAGTCTGACTGATCGGGCCGAGCACTCCCTCGATGCCCGCATTGTTGAAGAGGTAGTCCAGTCCGCCGTAGAGTTCGATCGCCTGGTCGAAGAGGCCGCTGATCGCATTCTCGATCCGCACGTCGGTCCGCAGGAACTTGACCTGATAACCCTGCTTCTCCAGATCGTAGGCGGACGTCTTGCCGCGAACATGGTCGCGGCCGGCAATGAGGACCTTCGCCCCTGCCGCCGCCAGCCGGGTTGACACGGCCTTGCCGATCCCCGTCGCCCCGCCTGTGATCACGGCAACCTTTCCGGTCAGGGCATCTGCCATGAGAGCCTCCTCTGTGCTGGCACCTACCAGTCGGAATCACTGCGCTTCATGGACGATACACTGTGCAAACTCGCATTCATCATCCGGTCCGCACGCCGGACCGCCGGCCTCACTCCGCGGGAAGTTCCTTGATGCGGTGAAACCCGGTGGCGGCTCGTTGTCGGCCGCCCGGGCCGCAATGGAGAGGCTCAGAACGAGCAATACAGCAGTCGCGTGGCGACCGAGCGGTCGTACCCAGATCTTGATCGTGCGAGTAAACGTTGCGGCAACATCCATCGCGATACATCTCTCGTCTTGAGTGCGGATCGTACGGGCTTCAATCCCATCGTAGCGCAAGGAGGGGAGCCGAACAAGGAAGTGCTTGGGTCGTCCTGCCATAGGCGCCCTCGGCCACGGTTTTGATAAGATGCATCATGGAGACGGTTTGGTGCAGGCTGTTGGTTAGAAAAGTAACTCGATGAGACCAGCCCACGCACCGCGCGGAGAACGAGAATGGAGAGGAAAACCTGCCGGCGCTGATCCTGAAAAGAGGAGGGGGGTCACCTTGAAGACGGACACGCTTGCACCCATCGGGCCGGAAAGACGAGTCCTCGTCGGCTCGACGCGACTGGTCGTCCCCGACGTCGACTGGTCGGTCTACGAGACCTGGATCGACAGCCTGCCAGAACGCAGTCCGATCCGGATGGCCTTCGACGGGAACAACCTCGAGATCATGACCAAGAGCCGGGACCATGAGAAGTACAGGCAACTGCTCGGCTACGCCGTGTTCGAGATCGCCAAGGTCCTCGACCTGCCCCTGGGCAGCTACGGCGAGATGACCTGGAAGCGACCGGCGATCGGCCGGGGCATCGAGGCCGACCAGTGCTACTACGTTGAACTCCAGAAGATCGAGGCCGCCGCCAAGATCAAGGGTAAGCATGCCGCCCGCCGGATGCCCCCTCCCGACCTGGCCATCGAGATCGACATCTCGCCTCCGGAAGTCGACCGGCCGGGGATCTGTGCGGCGATGAAAGTCGCCGAGCTGTGGCGTTTCGACGGCGAGAAGGTCGTGATCGAACGCCTTGGCCGCGATGGTCGCTACAGGCCGGCTTTGGCTAGCCGGCTGCTCAAGGTCAGGGCCGACGAACTGACGCACTGGCTTTCCGTCGAGGATACCCGCAACGAGACGCGGTGGGCAAAACGGCTCGCCGCCTGGCTGGAAGCACGCTGGGGGAGGTGACGCGCCGCCAACGGCAGCCCTGGTTGGCTGCTCAGCCTGCAAGCACGGCCCATCCCCCATCGCCAAATTTGGGTCGAGTGCGGAAAGGGGCAGAACTTCCCACCTCAGGCAAGGAAGAGCTCGATGATCAGCATCGCGGCCAGTTCGACGGAATACCCGGAGTCACAATACCAGAGATTTCGCGAGACTCCTCGCCGATCTCCACCGCGGCCCCACGTGTTACATTGCAAGTGGTGAGATTCAAGAGACTTGGAACGAGGATCCGATCCGCGGTGGAGATCGGCGAGGAGTCTCGATTTCGTCGTCTGATTTACGGTATCGAGATGCGATCGACCTGTTGCTTGGCCGCGTCGCGGATGATTTGATGACATCCCGGCAGGGTGCGAGAATTCTCAAGTAGGAAACTTGGGCTGCCACCGCTGGACGGTTGCGTGCACGTCAAGGGGGCACGGCCCGGCGCCCTGGTGCTGGTGACGCATCCTGGCCAGGGCCAGCGCCCACTAAAGCGTTGCTCCGATAAGGACTTCCAGCAGGAAGTTTTCGTTCCAACCACAACTGCGGCGTTTCATGGCGAGGCTGTCGCGGACGGGATGCTGCTTCAGGAGTGACAAGGTGAAGCGATTGAGCCAAGCAAAGTTCTCCCGCAGCGCCTTCTCTCGGATCCGCGACTCGTCCTCGCGACACGTTACATCGAGAACCCAATGGCAGGTATTTTCGATACCCCAGTGACCCCGGACGGCTCGGGCGAATCGCTTCACGCCCATGGCCAAGCTGCTGATGTAGTAGCGGATCTCGATGGTCTCATTGCCGTCACGAAGGCACCGGGACGTCACCACCCCGATCGTCTTCAGTCCCTTCCACGGCGTGAACCCTGGCAGGCTCTTGGGGGCCGGGAGTTGGAGATAAGTTCGCATCTCCTCGCGTCCATGATCCTTCTCAATCGTCACATGCTCACGAGCTTGTGCCAAGTCTCCCTCGAGTTGTTCGTCGATATGATCGATGACCGCCTGATGCAGCGTCTCCTGGTTCCCCTTCAGCGCCAGGACATAGTCGGCCTCGCCCTCGATGATCTGCGCCGCGATCGCCTTTTGGGTTCCCATCGCGTCGATAGTGATGATCGCCCCTTTGAGGTCCACCAGCCTCAGAAGCTCGGGAATTGCCGTGATTTCGTTCGATTTCTCAGCGCAGGCCACCTGCCCCAGCGACAGGCCGAACTCGCTGGCCCAGACGCTGACCGAATGCAAGGCGCCCAGGCCGTTCTTACGGTCGTGGCTCCGCCGTGCCGTCTTGCCGTCCACCGCCAGAACGGGTTGTTCCACGCCGGTCGCCGCAGCCGCCGTCGCACGCAACGACTTCAACCAGTTCACAAAACAGGCTTGAAAGGCACCCGGACGCAGCGCCATCAGCACGCGACGAAAGACATCCTTGCGCGGAATGCCGTTCGGCAAGTTCATCGCGTTCAAAAGGAACTCTTCTTTCAAAACAGCCCACTTGGCAATCGCAGTTGGTCCGCTCGCACCGGCCAGCACCGCCATCAAAGCGATGACGACAACACTGATCAACGGATGTCGCAGATTGATAGTGGAGCGAGGATCCTCCAGCTCCGCAAAATGGAGTACGACCTCATCCAAAGAGATACGCTGAATGTCCGCCATCGTTCGCTCTCCGCGCGCCGCCGTGAAGGGAGCTACCCAGAGAACGTTATACAAACAAACTGGCCCGGGCTTAAGTGTTACAGATTACCCAATTTACTCAAAGTGCGCGCTGGCCCTGATGCCAAGACCAACGAGCACAAGGCCGCGTTGGAACTGCTGGGAGTGCTCTCGGTCAAGGGCAAGATCGTCTCCGGCGACGCCATGTTCACGCACCGTGATGTGTGTGCGAAGGTGATCGAGGGGGGAGGCGACTACATCCTTCCCGTGAGGGAAAACCAATCGACACTCCGTGCCGACATCGCGGCCGCCTTTGCCCAGCCTGAGGCTGGTCTTTCCCCCCCTCCAAACCGCGCGGGCCGAGGCTGAGATCGACCGAGCTTGCGAGGTTGACAAGGGGCACGGTCGGGTCGAGAGGCGAACCATCGAGGTGACATCGTCGCTGGCTGGGTACCTTGGATCGGACTGGCCGGGCTCTCAGCAGGTCTTCCGCCTGACGCGCGAGCGCACAATCAAGGGGAAGACTGAGACCGAGGTGGTCTTCGGGATCACGAGTCTGCTGCCGGAGCGGGCCGGAGTGAAGGGGTTGCTGGGACTGACCCGGGGACACTGGGGGATCGAGAACGGCCTGCACGGGGTCCGTGACGGGACACTCCGCGAAGACGCCAGCCGGATCAGGAAGGGGTCAGGGCCGGAGGTCATGGCGGCCTTGCGGAACATCGTCATTTTCTTATTCAAGCGGTTCGGGCACAAGAGCGCCGCGGCCGCGACCCGGCACTACTGTGCCATCCGCAGAAATCGCTGGACCTCGTGTCAACCCCAATCCGAGAATGAAACGGCCCTGCCTCTGAGGCCCCCTGTCCCCGGCCGGTGAGTTGCCCGACAGCGTCTTCGCGCCGTAGGAGCATCCAGGAGGAGAAAGGGCAGGCA
>JAFAHT010000347.1 GCA_019237095.1 Planctomycetaceae bacterium | reverse complement strand
TGAGTACCTCTGGAAAAAGCAACAAGGACGTTGCATGGTGTGCGGGCAAGCCCTTCGCATCGAAGAACAGCCCTGGCACATCCACCATCGGGTCTGGCGTAGCCAAGGTGGTCAAGAAACGTGTGACAACTTGGAGATGCTCCACGCCAACTGCCATCGACAAATCCACTCCAAGAAAGAGTCGCTGAAGGACCAAGCCGCGTCCTGCGAGGGGCGTTAGCGAAGGCTCGAGCCGGATGAGGGGAAACTTTCAAGTCCGGTTCTAAGGGGAGGGGGTGGCGGTGACGCCGCCTCCTTACCCGACAGCGCGTGCTCGGAGCTGCGCCTCGGTTGTCACCCGGAAACGCCCGTCATTGAACCGTGCCGACCTTCACCTCCCTCTCAGCTTCAATTTCCGGCTGGCGGGGTGGGGGCAAGAGAAGAGTGGCCAGTAAATCGTAGAGGTCGCGACGCTTCGTGACCCTGAAGGCCCTCTGAACTCCGCGTTTCTCAACATTTCTATACATTTTACGGCTCATCTGTTCAGTCCATGGGTACTCAACTCAACGCGTTGCCAGCACTTCCTGGCCTCGCTCGGGGCGTTTTGTCTGTTTGAACTCCGCGTTTTCCAGACATTTCTAGACATTTTACAGCCCATTTGTTCAGGCCATGGATGCCCAGCTTAACGCGCTGCCAACACTTCCCGTCCTCGCTCGGGGCGTTTCTGGCTGCTTGAACTCCGCGTTTCTCGAACTTCAAGAAGCCTGTACCCGAAAGGCCGCAATGGCTTGCGGTGAAGCCATCGTCTGACCAGGCCCTTCGGGTACAGGCTTCTTCCTTGTACAAGCTGGTTCGGGCGAGGGTCTCCCGACCCCGTCGTTGGACCGACCGGAGGTCTCCAGGTGACGCGCCAACGATCGGGGACTGGGAGACCCGCGGTCGCAGAGGACGGGCGGGTCAGCAGGAGACGCTGCCCGAACCAGCGCAATAAATCCGAGAGGAAAGAAAACATGCGTCAACCGCAACTTTGCAGCATGCCAGGGCGAGGCCCGCCGAGCCGCATTCCCGCCAGGCTCGGCTCATTCCATTTGCGGTTCTCAGCAAATGTATTCTAAGAGTAGGGACGACCGGAGAATCCACAAGCTCGGCAGCTTGCCATTGCCCCAGGCGTGGGGTAAATTTGGGCAAGCCCGAGCCACGATTGACGCGAGGAGGAACCTTTCGCGCCGGAGTCTTCCACGTTTCGAGGTGGAATTGGCTTGCCGTTCGCGGGCACGTAGCGTTACATTTGATCAAGGATTGTCGACCTTGCGGGGAGCACTATCAAGGCAAACCCGCCTCATCTCCGGGACAGACACGGTCCAAGCCCCATCCCTTCTTTGACTCGCGGCGGTGACGCCGCGAGGATGGTCGGCCGGCCGTCTTACTTTGAATGGTAGGATGGGACCATGACCTTTGTAGGTAAAATTCTCGTCTTCGCCATCATGGCCCTTTCCCTGATCTTCTTGGGGATCTCCACCGTGGTCTTCACGACCGCAAAGAACTGGAGATCCGCCACGGAAGAGCAGAAGAAGAAGGTCAGCGATCTCACGAAAAAACTTAATGACGCCCAGGCCGCCGTCGATGCATCGAAGAAGGATCTGGACGCCGCCAAGGCCAATTACGATGCCTTGAACAAGAACTTGAATAACCAGGTCCAAGCGCGAGAGGCCCAGATCGCCGACGACCAGAAGCAGATCATGCAGGTCAACGGATTAGTGACCACAGCTCAGACGAGCGCCAAGACGGCGCTCGAGGAAGCCGAGGCCCGGCGCAAGGAGTCAATCCAAATTCGCGATCAGAAGGCGGCCGTCGAGAAGCAGGCCAACCAGTTCAAGCTCAAGCAGGCCGAACTCAACGATCGGATCCGGGAGCTCGAGCGCATCCTCGAAACGGCCACCAAGCACAACGCCGATCTGCGCGAGCGCGTGGCCAAGTTCTCCGCCCTGCTCCGGCAGAACGGCCTGTCCGACGACATCAGCCAGATCAAGGGGATAGAGAGCCCGCCTCCGGTCGTGGGCGAGGTCAAGCGGGTTGATCCCTCGAACCGACGCGTGGAGCTCTCGATCGGGTCGGACGATGGGCTGGTCGTGGGTCATGAGTTGTTCCTCTTCCGGCAGATTCCCCGGCCCGAATACCTGGGCAAAATCACGATCATCTCCGTTGATCCCGACCAGGCCGTCGGCCGGGTCAATGGGACGACGTATCAGGGCAAGAAGATAAATGAGGGCGACCTTGTCTCGTCTACGATCAAGCCGCGGATTTAGCCCGGCCGCCAGCACCGCCCATCCCGCAGCAGCAGCAAGTCGCCGGCCCGGCGTCTTTGTTCAGGCTCCCAAGAGCGACATCTTCGTCGCCATGCTGAGCGTGGCCCTGGGAGCCATTCTGCTCGCTTGCCTGCTGATGCTGATTATCCTCTGGCGGTATGACTTCAAGGTCAACTCGAAGCTGGCCGCACGGGATTCCGGAGTTCAAAACCTGACCATCGCGGCGCGATCCGCAGTCATTGCGGCTTCGTTTCCCCCGGCCTCACCGCCGGGGGCGGTTTGAAACTCTGATCTGGTTGCGACCAATCCCCCGTCCGTTCGACCGGGCCCCGTCTCCCCGGGACGAACGGACGGCGGCTTTTTTTTCTTGGCGGAAGATCACGGCCGGCGTACGTGGCCTGACCCCATGGAACAAGAATTGCTACTTCCGAAGGATCGGTGAGGAAGGATGGATCCCTTCGGCGAGATGCCTCAGACTTCGCTTGACCTCCTGTCCCACGAGAACACCATGGATCAACAACTGGAACTCTTCGCAGCCCTCGCCGCTCCCTTTATGCCCGAGGAAGTCCGGGTTCGCTCGCAGGGAGCGCGCCAGCTTCAGTACATCACGGCTCGGACCGTGATGAATCGCCTCGACGACGTACTCGGCCCGGCCAACTGGTGGGACGAATACATGCCTCTGGAAAACTCGGTGATCTGTCGCTTGACCATACGCCTGCCGGATCGCACAACGCTGACCAAGTCGGATGCCGGCGGCTACGCCGGAATGGCGGACTCGGGCGATGACGACAAGAGCGGCTTCTCCGATGCCTTCAAGCGCGCGGCCGTCAAGTTCGGCATTGGCCGCTACCTCTACCGCGACGGGGTGCCCCGCTTCGTTCACGAGCACATGCGGCATCCCTCACTGGCCGCCGACGCGACGCAACATGCCCAGCCTTCGTCGCAAGCACCACTTCCACAAGCAGAGCCGGCTCCGTCGAGCTCCCGGCCCGCTGGCGATGGGCCCGGCGCACCGCAATCTGGCAAGGCCCTCTTCGCCTGGATCAAGAAGCAGGACGAGCAACACGGGTTCGGCTTGCTCAAGACGATCAGCGACTGGGCCAAACGCCAGGATTTCCCGGCGCGGATGGTTCAATGGAATGTCGAACAGGTGCAAAAAGCGTTCATCGAAGCACAAACGGTGATTCAGGCGATCCAAACCACCCAGGCCGATCCGACTCCACTGTCCCCCACGAGGGGAAATGGATGGAAGGGATCCAAGGGTCGGGACCGCGTCGTACCGGTCGAGAGCGTGGTTCCCGATCCTGTTACCGAGACGCGACCGGCACCAGTTCCCAAGCGGGAACGAGAACCTTCTCAACCTCGGTCCGGCAGGAACAGGTCAATGAGTAATAACGACCCGACACCGAGCTAAAGCAACGAGTTCGAGAGACGACTGCCATCATGGAGACTTGAAGCAGCCGGGTCAATCCGGCGACACAATCCATGATTTCTCGCCGGTGTCAGGTCGTTGTTCTTTTTCGTGTATTTCGTGGTTCGATCGTTTCGCCTTCCTGGGCTCTGCCTCTCCACCACGCCGAATCCCTTTAGAAAGTCATCGAGGCGGCCCTGGCAACCTGGCCCGACCGGGTGGTCTGGGAACAGTTGATCCGCGCGCCGCGGAATACACGCGGCTGTACGAGGAGATTATTCGTCGTGTCCAGGCCTCGCCCGCGCAATCCGTCGCCGGCGAATTGGCGCTGTGGTGGTGAGGGACAGAAGCCCTTAAGTTGGCCGCTCGATGTTCCGAGCATATACCAATGTCGTGACTCGTGCCCTGTCTGAATGACGCGCTTGCCTTTTGGCCCAAGGATGAGCGATGGCATCAGTATCTCTGGTCCTCATGTGGCATCAGCATCAGCCCTATTATCCCGACGACGTGGCCGGTGAAAACCCGATGCCCTGGGTCCGGCTTCATGCCACCAAGGATTACCTGGGCATGGCGTTGCACCTCGAGGAAGTTCCCGAGTTCAAGTGCACCATCAATCTGGTCCCCAGCCTGCTCACCCAGCTCGAAGGCTATGTCGAGGGCGCGACGGACACGCACCTGACGATGTCGCGCAGGCCCGTGGACGGTCTGAAACACGACGACGCATGTTACCTGCTGGACAATTTTTTCATGGCGTTCGCCGATTCTATGATCCGGCCGCACTCGCGATATCACGAGCTGTACATGCTCCGCGCGTCGTGGGCAGGACCGGCCGACCAGGCCCTGAAACGGTTTCGACCCCGCGATCTGCGCGACCTTCAGGTCTGGTCAAACCTGGCCTGGATCCACCCCCTGCTCTTCGAGAAAGACCGGGAACTCGCCGAGTTCAAGGCCAAGGGACGGCACTACACCGAAGATGAGAAGCAGTGGCTGCTGGAGAAGCAGCGGGAACTGCTCGCCCAGGTCATCCCCTTGCACCGGACCCTGGCTGAGCGTGGGCAGATCGAGCTGACCACGACGCCCTATTACCACCCCATCCTCCCCCTGCTGCTGGACAAGAAGCTCGCTCGTGAGGCGATGCCCGACGTGGCCCTGCCAGCCTATCGCGAGGGTTATCCCGAGGACGCCGAGATCCATGTCCGCCGCGCTGTGGAAAGCCACCTGCGGCGATTCGGATCGCCTCCACGGGGCATGTGGCCCAGCGAGGGCTCGGTCTGTCAGGCCCTGGTCCCGCTGCTGGCCCGGCATGGCGTCGAGTGGATTGCCACCGATGAGGAAATCCTGGGCTGCTCGACCGGGGGCAAGGTCGGGCGGGATGGCCGCGGCTACGTCCGCCATCCCGAGCTCCTGTACCGCGCCTGGAAGCTGCGCGAGGGCCAATCGGACCTGGCGATCATTTTCCGCGACCATTCCATGTCGGACCAGGTCGGCTTTCACTACCAGCGCAGTCCCGGGCCGAACGCCGCGGCAGATTTCTTGGGCAAGCTGCACGCCATTGGCGACGCCTGCCGGCACAACCCGGCAACGCTCGTCTCGGTCATTCTGGACGGCGAGAACTGCTGGGAATACTATCCCGACGGCGGTGTGTCGTTTCTGCGATCGCTCTACCAGAGCGTGGCGCGCGATCCGCGCATCGAGGCGGTGAAGGCCGGCGAGTTCGTCCGCCGACACCCGCCTCAGGACACCTTGCCGCGACTGTTCGCGGGAAGCTGGATCAGCCACAACTTCGCAATCTGGATCGGTCATCCCGAAGATAACCGGGGCTGGGACGCCGTGCACGCGACCCGCCAGTTCCTGGTGGCCGAGGAGCGTGCCGGCCGGCATGATCCGACCGTCATCGCCCGAGCCTGGGAGGAAATCTTCATCGCCGAGGGCTCCGACTGGTTCTGGTGGTACGGCGACGACCACAGCAGCGCCCAGGACAGCCTGTTCGACCACCTCTTCCGGAAGCACCTGCGCAATGTTTACACCCTGCTTGGCTGCGATCCTCCCGGGAACCTCTTCACACCGATCTCGCAGGCCGGTAGCCACCGGCCGATCAACGACCAGCCAACCAGTTTCCTGAATGTCAAAATCGACGGACGGGCCACCTATTTCGAGTGGATTGACGGATCACGATACCACTGTGGCAACGATCGGGGAACGATGACGCTGGTGACCAAGGGCCTGCTCCAGTGCCTCTGGTTCGGGTTTGACGCCGAGCGTTTCCTGCTCCGGATCGATACCGAGGGGGGACCGGCCGCGGACCGGCTGGGCGACGTCGATCGGCTGCGCGTGGGTTTCGTCGATCCGGCGGAGCGTGAGATCGTGGTGGTGCAGCCGGCGGTTCACCATCCCGTGGCCTACCTCAACCACGCGGGCCGACCCCTGAGCAACGGCACGACGGTCGCGGTGGCCACCGGACAGATCCTCGAGCTCGCCGTACCGTTCGCCCGCCTCGATCGCCAGCCCGGCGAGTCGATCCGGTTCTACGTCGAGCTGCTCAAGGGAGAAACCAGCCTCGATCGAGCCCCCCGCGAGGGCATCTTCGAGCTCTC